>JAFGNC010000117.1 GCA_016927175.1 Gammaproteobacteria bacterium
AAGGGCGTCTGGCAGAGTGCCGTCGACGAGGAGAAGGCGGGCACCGAGCGCGTGCGGGGCGCCCTCGGCCGCGCGGAGCTCGCGAGGACCGCGGATCAGCGCTTGGACGAGCTTCAGGCTCGGATCGGCGCGATGATTGCCGATCTCGATGCGCGGGCGGACGAGGAAGAGCGTCCGCTGACGCGAATCGAGGAGCACATCGCGGCGTTGAATGGCCGCCGCGCGCAGATCGGGCTCGAGCAGGACCAGCGCCGGCAGACGCTGGCGCGTCTCGAGGAGCAGCTGCGAAGCCAGGCGGAGTCGCTCGATCAGCTGCGGCGCGAGCGCGAGCAGCAGGCGGCGGCGGAGGCGCCGGCCGACGAGCAGCCGGAGACCGCAATCGAGGCGGCGGCTGGCGACTCGACGGCCCAGGCGGCTTTGCAGGCCGCCGTCGCGCGCCGTGCGGAGGCGCGCATGGTCGCGGCGAACCTCGACGCCGCCACGCTACCGGCCAGGATCGAGCGCCTGCGGCTCGAGCTGCGCGCCCAGCAGGTCGAGGATGCGTGGCTGCGGATGCGTCTGGCCGACGTGCGGGCGGAGCATGCCCAGCGCTCCACCGAGGAGCTGCGCGCGCTGACGAGCGGCCTGCAGCGCCTGATCGAGCGCGAGCCGGACGTGCAGCAGCGGTATCCGGAAGAGCTGACCGCGATGCGCCGGCAGATCGACGAGCTCGCCGACGTTCAGGGGCGGGTCCGCGAGCTGCGGCGCGACCTCGATGACTACGCGCGCATCGAGGACGACCTGACGCAGACGCTCGCGAACGTGCGCGAGCGGCTGGAGGTCGGCGGCCTGACGGAGACGCTCGGCAGCCTCTTTCTCGAGGAGCAGCGCAGGCTCCGGGAGCTCGACTACACGCGCTTCAGGCTGACCGCGATCGAACGCGAGCTCGCGCAGTCGCGCCTGCGCAGCATCAGCCTGCGCGAGCGGCTCCGGGCGGCGCCGGCGCCCGACGGTAGCGACGCCGACCCGGCGCTGTCGGAGCTGCGGCGGATCCGGCACGAGCTCGCGGCCGGGCTCGTGCAGGCCGAGGAGGCGCTGACCGATCAGCTGCGCCAGTCGGAGGTCAGGCTCCGGACGATCGTGTCGCTCGCGGACGAGCTCGACCAGGTGCTGCGCGAGACGCTGTTGTGGTGGCCGAGCCACGCTCCGGTCGGAGCCGGGTGGGCCGACCGGATACCCGCCGCGCTCCTCGCTCTGCTCGACGTGCGCGCCTGGCAGGAGATCCGCTCCGCGCTGCACGCGGTGACGCTCGGCAGCCCGGGCGGCTCGCTGCTGACGCTGCTGGCGGTGGCGCTGCTGTACCGCGCGGGCCGCCGCACGGGCCGGCATCTGCGCGTGATCGCGGAAAAGACCCGCCACCGCTTCACCGACAGTATCGGGCTGACCTTCAAAGCGATAGGCTGGAGCATCGTGCGCATCCTGCCGGTGCCCGTGCTGCTGGCGACGACGTCCTATCGGCTCGAGCAGCTACCGGAGGCGGGCCCGGGCGTCGAGATTCTCGCGGCCGTGCTGTTCAGCGGCGCGATCTGGTGGGTCGCGGGGGCGCTGATCGTCGTGCTGATCAGCCGCAACGGCGTCGGCACCGTGCACTTCGAGCTGAACCCGTGCATGTTGCAGCGGCTGCGCCGGCATCTCGCGTGGTATCTGCCGGTCCAGTTCGTGCTGATCATTTCGCTCGCGCTCGCGTTCGCGCATCCGAGCGACCTCGTGTTCGACGTGCTCGGCAGGGCGGCATTGGTCGCGGCAGGAACCGCGACGGGCTTCCTGGCATGGCGGCTGCTCGCGCCGAATCCGGAGCTCGAGCCGGCCCTGTCGGACAGGAAACGCCGCTTCGCGCGAATGGCGGCCGTCGGCGCCGCAACGGCGCTCGTCGTGCTGGCGCTCGCGGGCTACCTGCTGACCGTGGGCGAGCTGTTCGCGCACGCGATCGACACGGCCGTCGTCGTGGCCCTCGTATGGCTCGGCTATCGGCTCGCCTGCCGGGCCCTGATTCTGAGCGAGATGCGGCTGCGCGTGCGCCGCACGCTCGAGCAGCGGTCGATGGCCGCCGCGGCCGAGGCCCAGAGCCCGGACGGCACCGCGGCGCCGGACATTCCGGAGCCGCATCTGAGCATCGAGGACGTCAACGTTCAAACGCGGGCGCTGGTACGGATCGTCGCGGGCGGTGCCCTCGTGCTGGCCCTGTACTGGGTCTGGGCCGAGATTCTGCCGGCGCTGATCTGGCTCGACGGCGTGACCGTATGGTCGAGGACCATCGGCGTCGGCGAGGCGGAGATCATGACGCGGATCAGCCTGCAGGATCTGCTGCTCGCCGTGTTCCTGGTCGTGGTGTTCACGCTCGCGGCGCGCAACCTGCCGGGCCTCGTCGAGATCCTGCTGACGCGCGGCACGCGCATGGACGGCGCCGCGCGCTACACCGTCACGACGCTGCTGCGCTACGCGATCATGGTCGTGGCGATCGTCAGCGTCTTCTCGCTGCTCGGGCTGCGCTGGAGCGAGCTGCAGTGGCTCGTCGCGGCGCTGACCCTGGGCCTCGGCTTCGGCCTGCAGGAGGTGGTGGCGAACTTCGTCTCGGGCCTGATCATGCTGTTCGAGCGTCCGGTGCGCGTCGGCGACACGATCACGATCGGCGAGTACAGCGGCACCGTGGCCAAGATCCGCACGCGAGCGACGACGATCATCGACTGGGACAACCGCGAGGTCGTCGTGCCGAACAAAATGTTCATCACGGAGCGGCTGATCAACTGGACGCTGTCCGACACGATGACGCGGATCGTGCTGCAGGTGGGCGTCAGCTACGATTCCGACGTCGACCTCGTCATGCAGTCGCTGAGGGAGATTGCCGACGCCCACCCGTCGATCCTGCGCGAGCCGGCGCCGACGGTGCTGTTCCTGAAGCTCGGCGACAGCGCCCTGCTGTTCGAGCTGAGGGGCTATGTCGATCAGCTGCGCGAGCGGATGGATACGGTCAGCGACCTGCACCGCCAGATCATCAAGGTCTTCCGCGAGCGCGGCATCGAAATTGCATTTCCGCAGATGGACCTGCACGTTCGCGACGTTGCGCCGGCGGCGGCCCCGGGCATGCTCGGGCAGGCCGTACCCTCGGCCGCGGCCGTGCAGGGCCCGTTGGGATCGATATAGGCTGGCCGAGCCGTGCCGCCGTTGCCGGCAGGAGCATCGCGATGGCAAAGGTATTGATCGTCTACGGAACGACGGAAGGGCAGACGGCGAAGATCGCCGAGCATTTGGCCGATGCGGGCCGGCGTCTCGGCCACACCGTCGACGTGCGGCACGCGCCTGACGTGGCGGCAGACACCGATCCCGCCCGCTACGACGGAGTCCTCGTCGGCGCATCGGTGCACGAAGGGCGCTATCAGCGCGCGGTGCGGGAGTTCATCGAGCGGCACAGCCAGGCGCTCGCCGCGCGGCCGAGCGGGTTTTTCTCCGTCTCGCTGGCGGCGGCGAGCCGCGACCCTGCCGAGCGCGAGGCCATCGAGCGTATCGCCGCGAATTTCGAGGAGGGCGCGGGCTGGGCGCCGCAACGCACCGCGAGCTTCGCGGGCGCACTGAAATACACGCAGTACAGCTGGCTCAAGCGCGCGCTGATGAAGTACATCTCGGGCAAGGAAGGCGGGGACACGGACACGTCGCGCGACTTCGAGTACACGGACTGGGACGCGGTCACTCGTTTCGCCGAAGACTTCTTCGGCGGACTGAGCGCGGCCTAAAGGCCCGAGCGCGCCGCGGAGCCGCAGGTTCCGTCTCGACTGACCCCCACTGCCGGCCTCGGCGGCATTTCGCGGTCACCGGATATCCATGGCCGCGCCGACGAGTCGATCGACGCCCGCCGCGGCGATCGCGTCCGCTTTTCGCTCGCTGTAGCGGCTCGTCAGGTACGCGCTGTGGTCGCGCGTCAGCAGCGTGAACTTCACGAGCTCTTCCATGACGTCGACGACGCGATCGTAGTACGGCGACGCTTTCATGCGGCCAGCGTCGTCGAATTCCTGGAAAGCCTTGGGCACCGAAGACTGGTTCGGGATCGTCACCATACGCATCCAACGGCCCAGCACTCGCAGGGCGTTGACGGCATTGAACGATTGCGAGCCGCCGCAAACCTGCATCACCGCCAGCGTGCGCCCCTGTGTAGGACGCACGCTGCCGACGCTGAGAGGCAGCCAGTCGATCTGGCTCTTGAACACGCCGGTGATGTTGCCGTGCCGCTCGGGGCTGCACCAGACGTGCCCTTCCGACCATTCCGACAGATTCCGCAGCTCCATGACTTTGGGATGGCCGGCGTCGGTCGCGTCCGGCAGCGGCAGGCCTGCAGGGTCGAAGATACGCGGCTCGGCGCCGAAACGCCGCAGCAGCCTTGCGGCTTCTTCGGTCAGCAGCCTGCTGTAGGATCGTTCGCGCAGCGAGCCGTAGAGCAGCAGGATCCGGGGCGGATGGCCGGCGACGCCGCGGCTCAGGCGGCGCGCGTCCGGCCGTTGCGCGTGCTCGTCGAGCAGGTTGGGCAGGCGGTCCGGATCCGGCAGCGGGCGGCTCATCGCACAGCCTCCCGCGCAGCGGCATCCGGAGCCGGATCGCTCCTGCCGGCGCCGCTGTTCGGTGCGGTGCCGCGGCGCGGCAGGCGGCGTGCGCCGTAGAAGCGGCGCTGGAAGTACAGTGCGACGTGGACGAGCCCGATCAG
>JAFGNC010000118.1 GCA_016927175.1 Gammaproteobacteria bacterium
CACGAGCTGGACGTCGATTTCACGCGTGTCACCGCGCCGACGGCCGGCCGCGTTTCGTATCGGCGGGTCGACGTCGGCAACGCCGTCAGGGCCGACGACACCGTGCTGACGACGATCGTGTCGGTCGATCCCATCCATTTCGTGTTCCAGGGCTCCGAGGCCGCATATCTCAGGTACAAGCGGCAGGGAGGCGTCCGCGACGAAGGCGGCACGCCGGTGCGCATCCGCCTGCAGGACGAGGAAACCTATCGCTGGCAGGGGCGCGTCGATTTTCTGGACAACTCGATCGACTTCGGCTCCGGCACGATCCGCGGCCGCGCCGTGGTGCCGAACCCGGACGGGTTCCTGACTCCGGGCATGTTCGGGCACATGCAGCTGCAGGCCTCGGAGCGCTACTCCGGTCTGTTGCTGCCGGACACGGCCATCGCGACTCGCGGCGCGCAGCGCATCGTTTACGTCGTCGACGGCGACGGCATCGTCGCGGCGCGGGAAGTGCAGCTCGGCCCGCTCCACGGCGGGCTGCGCGTGATTCGCTCCGGAATCACGGCTGACGATCGCGTCGTCGTGGACGGTCAGCAGCGCGCGCGCCCGGGCCAGGCCGTCGACCCGCTCGTGAGCCGCATCGACGCGCCGGATCAGGGGCTGCCGCGGATCGTCGCGGCGGAGGCGGCGTCCCTCGCCGAGTGACGCTTCCGCGCCGCTGCGCACCGCGTGCTCGTGCCCCGGCGCCGTCGCCCCGGCCTCTGCCGCCGACCTCGCGCCGCCGTTCGAATCCGCCCGCCGCCGTTCCCGCCGAACCTGATGACCGCAGACACTCATTGATATGCGCCTGACTCGCTTTTTCGTCGACCGGCCGATCTTCGCGAGCGTGATCGCGATCGTGATCACGCTGATCGGGGCCTTCGCCTATCCGCTGCTGCCGGTCGCGCAGTTCCCGCCGATCGCGCCGCCTTCCATCAACGTGTCCGTGCAGTATCCCGGCGCGTCGGCCGAGGTGATATCGGAGACCGTGCTGGCGCCGCTCGAGCAGCAGATCAACGGCGTGGACAACATGCTGTACATGACTTCGACGGCGGTCGCGACCGGCCAGTCCTCGATCGTCGTGTCGTTCGAGCAGGGCACGGATCTCGACACGGCGCAGGTGCAGGTGCAGAACCGCGTCGCGACGGCCGAACCGCGCCTGCCGGAGGTCGTGCGCAACCTCGGTATCGTCGTGTCGAAGCAGTCGCCCGGCTTTCTGATGCTGCTGACAATGAAGTCGTCCGATCCGAGCGTCGGCGTCGACTACATGGGCAACTGGGCCAACACCGTCGTGCGCGACCGGCTGTTGCGCCTCGAAGGCGTCGGCGACGTCCGCGTGTTCGGCGGCGGCGATTATGCGATGCGCGTCTGGATCGATCCCGACAGGGCCGCCGCGCGGAATCTGACGGCCGCCGAGATCGTCGCCGCGCTGCGCGGGCAGAACGTGCAGGTCGCCGCCGGCGCGATCGGACAGGCGCCGCTCGACGAGCAGTCGGCGGCCTTCCTGCTGCCGATCCAGATGCAGGGACGCCTGACCGACCCGTCGGAGTTCGAGGCCGTCGTGATCAAGACCGGACCGGACGGCGCCGTGACGCGGCTCGGCGACGTCGGCCGTGCCGAGCTCGCCCGGCGGGATTACGGCGTGCGGGCGTTCTCCGGGCCGCTGCCCACCGTAGGGCTCGCCGTGATCCCGCAGCCCGGCACGAACGAGCTGGCCGCCGCGGAGGCCGTCCTTGCGGAGATCGAGGCGCTGCAGCCGGAGTTCCCTCCCGGCGTCAGCTACAGCATGCCGTACAACCCGACGCAGTTCGTCGCCGCGTCGATCGACGCCGTGCAGACCACGCTGTTCGAGGCCATGCTGCTCGTGGTCGTCGTCATCGTCGTGTTCCTGCAGACGTGGCGCGCGGCGATCATCCCGATCGTCGTGATCCCGGTGGCGCTGATCGGCGCGATGGCCGCGCTGCTCGCGCTCGGCTATTCGCTGACGTCGCTCGCGCTGTTCGCGCTCGTGCTTTCCGTCGGGATCGTCGTCGACGACGCGATCGTCGTCGTCGAGAACGTCGAGCGGAACATCCGCGCCGGGCTGTCGCCGCACGAGGCCGCCCGCCGCACGATGGACGAGGTGTCGGGCGCGCTGATCGCGATCGGCCTGGTGCTGCTGTCGGTCTTCATCCCGACCGCGTTCGTGTCCGGCATCCCCGGCCTGTTCTACCGGCAGTTCGCGGTGACGATATCGGCGACGGCGGTGATCTCGCTGGTGCTGTCGCTGACGCTGACCCCCGCGATGGCGGCGCTGCTGCTTCGGCCGCACGACGCGGGGCACGCTGCGGGGCCGCGGTGGCTGAAGCCGCTGCGCCGGCTCGGCGGCGGGTTCAACCGCGGGTTCGATCGCCTGAGCGAAGGCTACGGCGTTCTGACGTCGAAAACCGTGCGCCGCGGCGCCCTGATGTTCACGCTTTATGCGGGACTTCTGCTGCTGACGGGCTGGCGCTTCGTCGCGACCCCCGGCGGCTTCATCCCGGAGCAGGACCAGGGCGCCCTGATCGGCGTCATCACGCTGCCGCCGGGATCCTCGGCGGAGCGGACGGACGCGATCATGCAAGAGGCGATGACCATCGCCGAGGATCTCCCCGGCGTCGCCGAGGTCGTGGCGTTCTCCGGATTCAACGCAGCGAGCTCCTCGCAGGAAACGAATTCCGGGGCGCTGTTCATGCGTCTCGACCCGTTCGAGGAACGCGAGGAGCGCGGCGTCACGGCCGTCGGTCTCAGTCAGCAGCTGACCGGCATGCTCGCCTCGATCCAGGGTGCCTCGATCGTCGTGATCCCGCCGCCGACCGTGCAGGGAATGGGTAACGGCGGCGGCTGGCGCATGATGATCGAGGACACGAGCGGCGCTGACTACGAGCAGCTCGAAGCGGTCGCCAACGACATGGTCGCGGCGACGGCCGACGTGCCGGAGGTCGTGGGCGCTTTCAGCCAGTTCAGCACCGGCGCACCGCGGCTCTTCGCCGATCTCGACCGCGACAAGGCGCAGCTGCTGGGCGTGCTTCCGTCGGACGTGTATTCGACGATGAACGTCTATCTCGGGTCGCTGTACGTCAACGACATGAACCTGTTCGGCCGGACCTACCAGGTCGTCGCGCAGGCTGAGCCGTCGCACCGCGACGAGCGCGCCGACATCCTGAACCTGCGGGTGCGCTCGGCGAACGGCGGCATGGTGCCGCTCGCGTCGGTGCTCGAGCTGCGCGAGGATTCCGGCGCCACCCGCATCGTGCGTCACAACCTTTTCACGACGGCCGATATCCGCGGGCAGCCCGCGCCCGGATACTCGTCGGCGCAGGCGCTCGAAGCGATGGAGCGGCTTGCGGCGGAGCGGTTGCCGCAGGGCATGAGGTTCGAGTGGACCGACATCGCGTTTCAGGAAAAGCTCGCCGGTGACACCGGCACACTGGTGTTCGGGCTCGCGGTGCTCTTCGTGTTTCTCGTGCTCGCCGCGCAGTACGAGGCGTTCACGCTGCCGTTGTCCGTGATCCTGATCGTGCCGATGTGTCTGCTTGCGGCGATTCTCGGCGTGAACCTGCGCGGCATGGACGTGAACATCCTGACGCAGATCGGCCTCGTCGTGCTGGTCGCGCTCGCGGCGAAAAACGCGATCCTGATCGTCGAGTTCGCGCGGCAATACGAGGAACGCGACGGCATGAGCCGCTTCGACGCGGCCGTGGCCGCGGCCCGTACCCGGCTGCGTCCGATCCTGATGACGTCGTTCGCCTTCATCCTCGGCGTGCTGCCGCTCGCGATCGCCGCCGGACCCGGAAAGGAGATGCGCCAGGCGCTCGGCACGGCCGTGTTCTACGGCATGCTCGGCGTGACGCTGTTCGGGCTGATCTTCACGCCGGTCTTCTATGTCGCATGCCGCGCGCTGTCGTTGCGCGGGCGTGCGCCGGAGGGAGAGGGCAATGGCTGATCCGACCGACGCGACGGGCAGGGCAATGGTCGGGACTGCGTCCGGCGAGGCGGTACCGCCATCGACGGCAGCGCCGGCGAGTCGAATGGCCGTGCTGCGAGCTTGCGCGGCGTTCGCCTGCGCGGCAGTGCTCTCGGCCTGCGCCGTCGGCCCGGACTATCGCTCGCCGCTGCCCGACGCGCCGGCGCAGGCGCCGTTCGCGAGTGCCGACGCGGCCGGGTTCACGGCGGAAGAGCCGCCGGGAGAATGGTGGCGGCTCTACGACGATCCGGCGCTCGGCGCGGCCGTCGCACAGGCGCTCGACGCGAACAGGGACCTGGCTGCCGCGGCGGCGAACATCGCGCGCGCCAGAGCCGTGCTGCGCGAGGCGCGCGGCGCGCGGCTGCCGGCGACGTCGCTCAGCGCGGGCTCGAGCACCGGCCGCCAGAACATCGTCGGCATTTCGCCGCCGATCTCGTTCGAGGACACGATCTACAACGTCGGCTTCGACGTCTCGTATCAGGCCGATCTGTTCGGCAGAGTCCGGCGCGCCGTCGAGGCGTCTCGCGCGGAGGCCGAGGCCGTGCAGGCGGCTTACGACGTCACGCGCATCACGGTCGCGGCGGAGACCGCCCGCGCCTACGCCGATGCCTGCGCGGCCGGGTTTCAGCTCGACGTCGCGCGCGACAGCGTCGAGCTGCAGCGGCGCAGCTACGAGCTGACGCAGCGGCTTCTCGACGCCGGGCGCGGCACGGCCCTCGACGTCTCCCGCGCGGCGGCGGCGCTCGAGCAGACGCGCGCCGAGATCCCGGCGCTCGAAGCGGCCCGCAGCAGTGCGCTGTATCGGCTGGCCGTGCTGATGGGCAGGCCGCCGGCCGAGTATCCGCAAGCGGCAGCGGACTGCACCGTGTCGCCGACGCTGTCCGGGCAGATTCCGGTCGGTGACGGCGCGGCGCTGCTGAAGAGGCGGCCGGACGTGCGGCGGGCCGAGCGCGATCTCGCCGCCGCGACGGCGCAGGTCGGTGTCGCGGTCGCGGAGCTCTACCCGAGCGTGAGCATCGGTGCGGCGGCCGGATCGGTCGCGCTGTCGACGAGCGACCTCGGCGCCAGCGATGCCTCGCGCTGGAGCATCGGTCCGCTGCTCTCCTGGAGCTTTCCGAACCGGACGATCGCCCGGGCGCGCGTGCTTCAGGCGCAGGCTTCGGCCGAAGCCGCCCTCGCGGCGTTCGACGGCGTCTGGCTCGAGGCCCTGAGGGAAACCGAGACGGCGCTGTCCGATTACGCGAACGAGCTCGACCGCGTCGAGGCCCTCGCGGCCGCGCGCGATCACAGCGCGGACGCCGCTCGCCTCGCGAACGCGCGCTTCGAGGCGGGGCAGGTCAGCTTCCTCGACGTGCTGCAGGCCGAGCTGACGCTGACCGGCACCGAGATGGCGCTGGCGGAGTCGCGGTCGCGGCTGTCGACGCTGCAGATCGCGCTGTTTCTCGCGCTCGGCGGCGGCTGGAACGTGCCCTAGCTCGCCCTGCGCAACGTCCCCGGCGCACGCGCTCGAAGCGGCCCGCGGCGGCATGTGCTTCCCGGCGTCCGACCCGTTATGCTCGGCGCTCTTTCGGGAAAGCTCACGAGGACGACGCATGACGAATCCGAGCGGCCGCCATTTCCTGCAGATTCCGGGGCCGAGCAACGTGCCCGACAGGATTCTGCGCGCGATCGACCGGCCGACGATCGATCACCGCGGCCCGGAATTCGGCGCGCTCGGCCGCGAAGTTTTGGAGGAGATCCGTAAAGTTTTCCGGACACGCCATCCGGTCGTCATCTATTCCTCTTCGGGCACGGGCGCATGGGAGGCCGCTCTCGTCAACGCGTTGTCGCCGGGCGATCGGATACTGCTCTGCGAGACGGGCCATTTCGCCGCGACGTGGCGGCAGCTGGCCGAGCGGCTCGGCTTCGAAGTCGAAATTCTGCCGACGGACTGGCGGCGCGGCGCCGATGCCGAGCAGATCGGGGCGCTGCTCGCGGAGGATCGCGGCGCGACGATCAAAGCCGTCTGCGTCGTTCACAACGAAACCTCCACCGGCGTCGCCAGCCGGATCGCGGACGTACGCAAGGCGATGGATGCCGCGGGCCATCCGGCGCTGCTGCTGGTCGACACGATCTCATCGCTCGGGTCCATCGACTTCCGCATGGACGAATGGGGCGTCGACGTCACGATCGCGGGTTCACAGAAAGGTCTGATGCTGCCGCCGGGTCTCGCCTTCAACGCCGTGTCCGACAAGGCGCTGGCGGCGAGCGCGCACTCGCGCAGCACGAAGTCCTACTGGGACTGGCAGGACATGCTCGCGGCGAACCGCGACGGCTATTTCCCGTATACGCCGTCGACCAATCTGCTGTTCGGGCTGCGCGAGGCGATTGCGATGCTGCTCGAGGAGGGGCTCGACGCCGTCTTCGCACGCCATGCGCGGCACGGCGAGGCGACGCGGCGAGCCGTGGCGGCGTGGGGCCTCGACCTGCAGTGCGTGAACCCCGAGGAGCACAGCAACGTGCTGACCGCCGTCGTGATGCCGGAAGGCCACGACGCCGACTCGCTGCGCCGCACGATCCTCGAGACTTTCGACATGTCGCTCGGCGCGGGTCTCGGCCGGCTCGCCGGAAAGGTGTTCCGCATCGGCCATCTCGGCAGCTTCAACGACCTGATGCTGAGCGGCACGCTCGCCGGCGTCGAGATGGGCCTCGAGCTCGCCGGCGTGCCGCATCGGCCCGGGGGCGTGCAGGCGGCGCTCGAGCATCTGGCGGCGACGGCAACGGCGGCGCGGCGGGCGTGAGCACGCAGACCGTCGTCACCGCGAGCCCGTTGCTCGCGCTGGTCGGTTTCGTCGGCGTTATCGCGCTGCTCTTGTTCCTGATCGCGAGGTGGCGCTGGCACGTCTTTCTGGCGTTGCTCGTCCCGCTGATGCTGTTCGGCATCATGCCCGGCATCGCCACCAACAACTTCATCGCGGCGTTCGAGACCGGCTTCGGCAGCACGCTCGGCTCGATCGGCGTCGTCATCGTGCTCGGATCCGTCATCGCGGAAGCGTTGAGGCACACGGGTGCGATACAGACGATCACGAGGACCATGGTGCGCGCGATCGGCGCGGCCAGGATGCCGCTCGCGCTGACGCTGACGGGCTTCGTGCTCGGCGTCGCGATCTTCTCCGACGTCGCGTACGTGATCCTGAA
>JAFGNC010000578.1 GCA_016927175.1 Gammaproteobacteria bacterium
CCGGTCGTGATCGACATCCCGAAGGACGTGCAGACCGAGACCGCCGAAGTCCGGCGCTGGCCCGCGCCGGGCGGCCGCGACGAGACCGCCGAGCCGGATCAGGCGGCGATCGCCCGCGCCGCGCGTCTGATCGATGCCGCCGAGCGCCCGATGCTCTATCTCGGCGGCGGGGTCGTCAAATCCGGCGCGTCCGCGCAGGCGGTCGAGCTCGCCGGGAAAATTTCCGCGCCGGCGGTCATGACGCTGATGGCGCTCGGCGCGATGCCGGCCGGCCATCCGCTGTCGCTCGGCATGCTCGGCATGCACGGCGCGCGCTCCACGAACGTCGCGCTCGACGAGTGCGACGTGCTGATCGCGATCGGCGCGCGCTTCGACGATCGGGCGACCGGCAAGGCGGCAGAGTTCTGTCCGCGAGCGCAAGTGATCCACATCGACATCGACGCGTCGGAGATCGGCAAGATCCGCTCTCCGCAGGTCGGCATCGTCGGCGACGTCGCTGCGGCGCTCGGCGCGCTCGCCGGCGCCGTGCGGCGCAAGCCGCGGCCGTCGTGGCTGGCCCGAGTCGCGACGCTGCGCGCGTCTTACCCTGTGCGCGGCCTCGAGTCGCGCAGCCTCCGCGATCCCTACGGGCTGATCGCCGCGGTCGCCGCGAACCTCGACGACTCGGCCATCGTCGCAACCGACGTCGGCCAGCACCAGATGTGGGCGGCACAGGCGTATCCGTTGCGCCGCCCGCGTCAGTGGGTCACGTCCGGCGGCCTCGGCACGATGGGGTTCGGCCTGCCCGCTGCCATCGGCGCCGCCCTGGCCGAGCCGCACCGGACGGTGGTCTGCTTTTCCGGCGACGGCTCGCTGCTGATGAACCTTCAGGAGCTCGCGACGGCCGCCGACGAGCAGCCGAACGTCAAGATCGTGCTGATGAACAACCGCGCGCTCGGCCTCGTGCATCAGCAGCAGGGGCTGTTCTACGGCGGGCGCAGCTTCGCGGCGCGCTTCGCGACCGACACCTCGTTCACGAAGCTGGCCGAAGCTTTCGGTGTGCGCGCCGTCGACCTCGACTACGCCGCGGAGCCGGCCCGTGCCCTTGCGGCCGCGCTGGCGGCCCCGGGGCCATGCCTGATCCACGCCAGCATCGAAACGGACGCCATGGTTCTGCCGATGGTGCCGCCGGGCGCGGCCAATCTGGACATGATCGAGGAGCGCGAGCGGCCGTGAGCTTCTGCCGCGCAGTGCCGCCGGGCGGGCGCGCAGGATACGCGGCCGGGCTCACGCAGCATGCCGCCGGGCGCGCGCAGCACGCGGGCGGGCGCCCGCAGCACGTGGGCAGGCGCGCACAGCACGCGGGCAGGCGGAGATCTGCCGCGGCACGGTCCGCGCGGATCGGTCGGAACCGCGGGGACGCCGGCTCATGGCGCGGTCATGAAAGAGCTTCGTCCGGTGCTATTCTTCCGAAAGAGCAGAACGCTCCGATCAGAACAAATGGCTCGTCGCCGCCCCGGAGGGAAGACATGCACAACGGACGCCGGCTCGATCGTTTCTCCTTCAACCGCCGCGCCTTCATCGGATCGGGCGCGGCCGCCGCGGGCCTCGTGGCCGCCGGTCCGTTCGGCGCGGCGTGGGCGCAGGACACCCGCGGCGCGAGCGCGAGCCGTGCCGTGCAGACCTCGGCAGGGCGCGTGCAGGGCGTCCTGCTCGACGGCGGAGTCGACGCCTTCTACGGCATCCCTTACGGCGCCCCGACCGGCGGTCGGAATCGGTTCATGCCGCCGAAACCGGCAGCGCCCTGGACGGGCGTGCGCGAGGCCGTGACGGTCGGCCACCGCTCGCCGCAGGACTTCGCCGGACCCATCTCCGAGGTGTTCTCCCTGGACCGTCAGGAACCGATGGGCGAGGACTGCCTGAACCTTAACGTTTTCACGCCCGCGACCGGCCGAGGCGATCGCCCCGTCATGGTCTGGCTGCACGGCGGCGGCTATTCGAGCGGCTCGGGCAACTGGCTGCTGTACGACGGCGCGCGGCTCGCGCGCAGTCAGGACGTCGTCGTCGTCCCCGTCACGCATCGGCTGAACGTGTTCGGCTATCTGCATCTCGAGGAGATCGGCGGCGCGGAATTCGCCGGCGCGAGCAACGTCGGCATGCTGGACATCGTCGCGGCGCTCGAGTGGGTCCGCGACAATATCGAGCAGTTCGGCGGCGATCCGAGGAACGTCACGATCTTCGGTCAGTCGGGCGGCGCGGGTAAAGTCAGCGCGCTGATGGGCATGCCGGCCGCGCAGGGTCTCTTCCACCGGGCCATTGCGATGAGCGGCGCGCTGCTCGAGGGCGTCCCGCGTTCCGCCGCGACGGAGACCGCCGAGCGCTTCATGGCGGCGCTCGGCGTCGACAGCGTCGAGGCGATGCAGCGCCTGCCGATGGAGCGCGTGCGCGACGTGTTCGCGGAGAGCCGCGGGCTGCAGCTGTCGCCGACGGTGGACGGGCACACGCTGCCCGAAGGGCCGTGGGCACCGGGCGCGCCGGGCATGTCGGCCTCCGTGCCGATGATGCTGAGCTCCACCGAGCACGAGGTGAACTTCATGCCTTTCACGCCTCTCGATCCGATGGACGACGGGGCGCTCCTCGGCCGCGTCAGGGACACTACCGGAGCGGACGACGCGCAAGCCCGCGAGCTGATCGAGCTGTACCGTTCGAACCGCCCGGGCATCGACAACACGGAGCTGTACCAGATCCTCGCGTCCGACAACTCGTTCCGCGTCGGCGTCACGACCGAGGCCGAGCGCAAGGCGGCGCAGAGCGAAGCGCCGGTCTACATGTATTACTTCACGTGGAGCTCGCCTGTCAGGGAAGGCAAGCTGAAGGCCTACCACTGCCTCGACATCCCGTTCGCGTTCGACAATGTCGAGGTCGCCGCGTCGATGACCGGCGCGGGGAACGACCGTTACGCGCTGTCGACGAAGATGAGCTCGGCCTTCGCGGCTTTCGCCCGCACCGGCAGCCCGAGCACGGACGCTCTGCCGGAATGGCCGGCGTTCGATCCGGAACGGCGGGCCACGATGGTCATGGACAACGAGTGCGGCGTCGTCGAGGACCCGAACGGCGAGGAGCGCGTCGCCCTCGCGAGGCTTCGCGCGGCACGAGCAGGCAGCGGCAGGGCTTCCTGAGCC
>JAFGNC010000579.1 GCA_016927175.1 Gammaproteobacteria bacterium
AGTGGCGGAGGGAGTGGGATTCGAACCCACGGTACGGTGTAACCGTACACTTGATTTCGAGTCAAGCCCGTTCGACCACTCCGGCATCCCTCCGCGCGCCAATCTATCAGCATGGCGCAGGCGCGGCAAATGCTTGACGGGCGGGCAATCAGCCGCTAGGGAACACGGTCCCGAGCTCGCGACGGCCGACGCTATCGGCCGGGCGTGCCGTACTGCAGCACCCGCACCTTTTCCAGCGTGACGAGCCCGCTCGACATCATGCCGTCGAGCGTCTCGAGGAAGCCCTCGATTTTCGCCTCCGTGTCGACGATCTCGACGACCATCGGCAGGTCCTCGGACAACTCGAGGATCTTCGCCGTGTGCACGACGCTGCTCGCGCCGTAGCCGAGCACGCCGCGCAGCGCCGTTGCGCCGGCGAGGCCCTGCTCGCGGGCCTTCTGCACGATCGCCTCGTGCAGCGGCGCGTGGCCGTGCCGGTCGTGCTCGCCGACGAAGACCCGTAGCAGCATCGCTTCCTGCGGAGCTTTCATGTCGGTACCTCTCGTTCAGCGGGCCAGCGCGGCCCCGCCCATGTGGCCCAGCCACACCGCGACGAGGCACAGTGCAATCGAGCCCGCCACATTGGCGAAGGCCCACAGCCACTCGCCCGCGCGGATCAGGTTCAGCGTCTCGAGGCTGAAAGTTGAGAACGTCGTGAAGCCGCCGAGGACGCCGATCATCAGGAACGCCCGTGCGTCGGCGGACAACGCAAGCTTGCCGTCCGACAGCCACAGGCCGGCCGCGAATCCGATCAGCAGCGAGCCGGTCACGTTGACGAGCAGCGTGCCCCACGGCAGCGCGCCGCCGGTCGATCGGGCGACGAAACCGGAAGCCGCAAAGCGGCCGACGCTGCCGAGCGCTCCGCCGAGGGCGATCCACAGATACCCCATGCCAGTCCCCTGCTGTCCTGCACGAATCGTCGCGTCACGGCCCGTCCGGCCGCGGCGCCGGTTCGCGCGCCCGCGGTTTCAGGCGCCCGGTCGCGTGCAGCACCGCGGTCGCGATCAGTGCTGCCGCCGTCAGCAACGCGCCGGCCATGAACGTCGCCTGCGCACCATAGTGGTCCCACAGCCAGCCGGCAAGCACGCTGGCGGCCAGCAGCACGAGACCCGTGACGAAGTTAAAGACGCCGAAAGCCGTACCGCGTGTCGGCTCCCCGGAAACGTCGGCGACGAGCGCGGCGAACAGCCCCTGCGTAAAGCCCATGTGCAGTCCCCACAGGGCGATGCCGGCCAGCGCCACTCCGACCGACTCGCCGAGCGCGAGCACGACGTCCCCCGCGATCAGCAGCGCGGCACCGACGCCGAGCACGGCCCAGCGGTCGAAGCGGTCCGACATGAACCCGGCCGGGTAGGCGGACGCCGAATAGGCGACGTTCATGACGACGAGCACGAGCGGCACCCATGCGGCGGCGAGCCCGGCATCGGACGCCTTCAGCACGAGAAACGCCTCGCTGAAGCGCGCCAGCGTGAACAGCGACGCCACGCCGATCAGCCACCAGTACGGCGCGCCGAGCGACGCGACGGCGGCACGGAAGGCGTATGCGGCGCTTGAGCCGCCCCTCGTGCGTGGCGGGTCACGGACGAACACGATCAGCAGCGTCACCGACACGACGGCCGGTATCACCGCGATCCAGAACACGGTGCGGAACGCGCCGGCCGTCGCCGTCATCAGCAGTATCGCGAGCAGGGGGCCGGCGAACGCGCCGACCGTGTCGAGCGCCTGTCGCAGGCCGAAAGCGGCGCCGCGGACGGCGGGCGGCGCGATCTCCGCGACCAGCGCGTCGCGCGGCGCGCCGCGGATCCCCTTGCCGACGCGGTCGGTCACGCGCGCCGCGAACACCCAGCCTGCAGTCGGCGCCACGGCGAACAGCGGCTTCGTGACGGCGGCGAGGCCGTAGCCGGCGACGGCCAGCAGCTTGCGTTTGCCGAGCTTGTCGCTGAGCGCTCCGGAGAAGATCTTCGTCATCGATGCGACGGCCTCGCCGACGCCTTCGATCAAGCCGACCAGGGTCACGCTCGCGCCGAGCACGGAGACGAGGAACACCGGCAGCAGCGCGTGGATCATCTCGGACGAGACGTCCATGAAAAGGCTGACGAAGCCGAGCGCCCAGACGCCGCGCGGCATGTGTCGCAGAGCGCCCGCGGCGCCGTCTCGCGCGGGCGCGCTCACGACCTCCCGCGGCGCGCGGCCCTGCGCCGGCTTCGCTGCGGCGGAAGGCATGGTTCGAGCGTCGTCGGGCTCACTGACTCTCCGGAGGCGGTCGAGCGGATGCGGGCGAGCCGCTATAGTAGCGCGCACTCGCCGGCGCACGAGCCGGCCTTGACCCGGCACTCCGGCCGCACCCGCACAGAAGCAGCCATGGATCAGGACACCGCCCTCGAGCGCATCCCGGACGTCGTCGGTCCCGAAGGCGTCGCGGCCGCGGGCGCGGCGAGCGCGTATCTGGCGGACGAGCGTCAGCTCTATCGCGGCCGTGCCGCGCTGATCGTACGGCCGAAGTCCGTCGACGAGTGCTCGCGCGTCCTGCGGCTGTGCCACGACGCCGGCATCGGCGTCGTGCCGCAGGGCGGCAACACTGGCTACTGCGGCGGCGCGACGCCCTTCGACGGCGACGGCGGGCGCCGGCAGATCCTGCTGTCGACGTCGCGGCTGAACCGGATCCGGGAGATCGACCCGATCGGTTTCACGATGACGGCGGAGGCGGGCGTCGTGCTCGCCAACGCGCAGGCGGCGGCCGCCGGCGAAGACCTGCTTTTCCCTCTCAGCATGGGCTCCGAGGGCTCGTGCCAGCTCGGCGGCAATCTCTCGACCAACGCCGGCGGACTCGCCGTGCTGCGCTACGGCACGATGCGCGATCTCGCGCTCGGGCTCGAGGTCGTGCTGCCGAACGGCGACGTGATGTCCGAGCTGAAGGGGCTGCGCAAGGACAACACCGGGTACGACCTGAAGCAGGTTTTCATCGGCGCCGAAGGGACGCTCGGGCTCATCACCGCGGCCGTGCTGAAGCTGTTCCCGGCGCCGCGCGCGCGGCAGACGGCGTGGCTGGCCGTCGAGAGCCCTGCCGCGGCCTGTGCCGTGCTGGGCCGGGCGAGGCGCGAGAGCGGGGATCAGGTCGTTTCCGCCGAATACGTCTCGCGCCGCTCGCTCGAGCTCGTGCTGCGGCACGTGGGCGGCGCGCGTGACCCGCTCGATGCGCCGCATGCGCATTACGTGCTGCTCGAGCTCGCTTCGGCGGACGACGACGCGGCGCTGCGCGACAAGCTCGAGCGGATCCTCGCGACCGGCTTCGAGGCCGGCGAGGTCCAGGACGGCGTGCTGGCGGAGTCCGGGCCGCAGCGCGACGCGCTGTGGCTGCTGCGCGAGCGCGTGCCGGAGGCGGAACGCCGTGAGGGCGGGTCGGTCAAGCACGACGTCTCCGTGCGCATCTCGAGCCTGCCGGCGTTCATCGAGCGCGCGGAGCCCGCGCTCGCGGCCATCGCGCCGCATCGGCTGTCGATCTACGGGCACATCGGCGACGGCAACCTGCATTTCAATCTGCTGCCGCCGGAGGGCGGGTCGATCGAGGAGTTCCGCGAATCCTGTGCGGCTCGGCTGTCGGAGCGCGTCCACGACGTCGCCGCAGCCCTCGGAGGCAGCTTCAGCGCCGAGCACGGCGTGGGAGTGCTGAAGGCCGCCGAGCTCGAGCGCTACGAGTCCGCCGAGGCG
>JAFGNC010000580.1 GCA_016927175.1 Gammaproteobacteria bacterium
CGCGGGCAGATACGGAATCTCGCCGCCGACGACGATCCCGCGCCCCGGCGGCGTCGACAGCAGTGCCCCGAAAGCGGCCGGGCCGCCGCTCGCGCCATGCGGCTCGATATTCCAGTTCGCCGTCGTCAGCGATTGCCACACGCCGCTGAAATTCGGCGTGCCGTCGGCGAGCCGCGGGATCTCCTGCGACGGCTGGGCGCCCGCCGGCGCGGCGAGGCCGAGCGCGGCGCAAACCACAAGAAAGCTGATCGTCTTCGTCATGAGCTGACCTTACTTTATTCCGATTCGCCTTATTCGGTTTCCGGGGCGGGCTCGATGCGCAGGATCGACCCCGTGGGCGCGAGGTGTGCGCTGCCGGGACCGAGCTGGGCGTCGCGCTCGACGGCGAGATACAGATCCCCGTCCGGGCCCTGACGGACGTCGCGCACCCGCACGTCGAGCGGGACGAGCATCGACTCGCGGCGCTCGAGCTGCGGCGGCGGCTGATCGAACGCGACCCGCTGAAGCTGCTGGCCGCTCAGTCCGCCGATGAAGTAGTGCCCCTGCCAGAGCGGAAAGCGCTCGCCGTCGTAGATCAGCAGGCTCGACGGGCTGATGGCCGGTACCCAGAACATGACCGGCATCTCGATCCCCGGGCGCCACCAGGACTGCTCCGACGCGAGGTGGCCGTTGTAGATCTTGCCGAGCGACACGAGCGGCCAGCCGTAGTTCGCCCCGGGAACGAGCCGATTGAGCTCGTCGCCGCCCATCGGCCCGATCTCCGTCGCCCACGGCTCGCCGGTCACCGGATGCCAGTCGATACCCTGCACGTTGCGGTGCCCGTAGGTGAAGATTTCCGGCTTCGCGCCGGCTTCGCCGACGAACGGGTTGTCTGCCGGCGCCCTACCGTCGTCGCGGAGCCGCAGCACCTTGCCGACGTGGTTCGCGAGGCTCTGCGCGAGCATCCGGTAGCTCGCATCGTCCGTCACGTTGCCGGCATCGCGATCGCCGACGGTCAGATAGAGCATGCCGTCCGGTCCGAACTCGGCCCGGCCGGCCGTCGCGCCGGTGCCCCAGGCATCGGCGACGAACATATCTTCGACGTCCTCGAGTCCACTGCCGTCGAAGCGGGCCCTGGCCAGCGCGACGGTCGTGTCCCCGCCGGACCGCCCCTTCACGTAGGAGAAGTAGAGCAGCCGGTTGCGCTCAAAATCCGGGTGCAGCAGCACCGAGTTCAGGCTGCGCGACTCGAGCTTCGGATCGGGCCAGCCCGCCACCGGCGCCGGGTCGAGTTGGCCGTTACGAACGATCCTGAGGCTGCCCGGCAGCTCGCTGACCAGCATGTCGCTGCCGCCCGGCAGGAAGGCGATGTGCCACGGCCGCACGAGTCCCCCGGCGACGGTGACGACGCGAATTCGAACGAGCTCGCCGGGCGGGCACCCGCCGTGGATCGAGCCGTTCGGCGAGCAGGGGCCCGGCGTATGGGTATCGAAGACCCAGCTCGGAGCGCCGGCCTCCTGCGCCTGCACGGACGACAGACCGAAAGCGACGCCGGCGGCGATAACTGCCGATCGAAACGGATTCATGCCCCCTCCGCCCGAACCTCTTGTCTACGGGACGATAGGTCAAACGAGCGAAGACGGTCAATCGTGCGCTGTGCTTAGGACGAACCTCGAACTTTCTTGCTGCGGCATACGCCGACAGGCCAGGCACAGCGTCCCTTTGACACATCAGCGGAACAGATTGCGGCCTTCATGGGTGGGCAGGACCCTGCTGACTGAAGCCCGCCGGCGCGGGCGCCCCACGGCATGCAAGCCGTGGAACGCCGCGCGCGGCGTTACTCGCTATAGCTCATAACGGAACCCGAGCGTGTAACGGCGGCCGAGGATGTCGTGGACGGCCGCGTTGACCTGGTTCGTCTGGCCCGTAAAGCTGCTGAATGACGGCACGATCGGCGGTTCCTCGTCGAACAGGTTGGTGATGTTGCCGAACACTTCCCATCGGCTGCCGTTGGCGAGGTCCTTGCCGTACGAGATACGCAGGTCGGTATAGAGCACCGAGTCCACGGTGTTGTCGCTGATCGTCACGCCTTCGGTGTCCCGCGCATCGTAGAGTCCCGAGCCGATATATCGCGCCTGCAGGAACGCCGACACCGGGCCCTGGTCCCAGGTCAGGCTCGTCGTGACCTTGACATCGGGGAACTCCTGTATCCCGACGTCTCCGGCAAAGTCCACCTTGGCGGCGCCGAAGTTCGTGATCGAGTTCTCGTTGAGCTGCGAAGCGAGGAAACGCCACCCCAGCGATCCGGGGCCGACGTCTGCCCGATAGGCGAACTCGTAGTCGACACCGCTCGCCCTTGCCGCGTTGATGTTCACGAACACGTTCTCGACGAGCACGATCACGTTCGTGTTCGGATCGCGGTGAACCAGGTTGCACGTGCTGCTGTTCGGAAAGTCGAAGCACTCGTCGACGAGTGCTTGAATTCCGAGCTGGCCGACGGCGCCGGTGATGTCGATTTCGTACCAGTCGATCGAGGCCTGGAATCCGGACAGGCGCTGCGGCTGGATCACGAGGCCGACCGTGCGCGTGTCCGCTTCCTCCGGCTTGAGGTTCGGATTACCGCCCGAGGCGAGGCTCGTGTCGAACCGAGCGCCGGGCCCGAATGCCCGGTCCTCGATGTTGGCGACGCCGCCGGTCCGGTCGAGCCGCTCGGCCAGCGTCGCCGCACGGACGTCGCGCGAGACCGTCGAGCGCACCCGAAGCGAATCGTTGACCTGCCAATCGAGCCCGTACTTCCATGCCTGGATGTCGCCGCTCGGCTCGTAGTCGGCCCAGCGTGAGGCGAGCGTCGCCGTCAGGCTGTCGACGCCGGGTTTGCCGGAAACGAGCGGTACGATGAACTCCGCGAACGCCTCGGTGACGTCGAAGCCGCCGTCGAGGTTCGGCACGGAAGCGAACTGGATCGCGGTCGTGCGCTCGCTCATGCCGGTGCCCACGCCGCGCACGATCGTCGGATCGAACTGGGCTGGCCGCGAGGCGAAGTCGCCGCTCGGGTTCGTGTGGTCGATCGCGATCTGCAGGATCTCTTCTTCGCGATAGTGGACGCCGAAGCCCGCGAGGATCGGTCCCGCCCAGCCTTCGGCAATCTGGCCGTCCATCGAAAACTCGATCAGGTCCTGCGTGTACTCGGTGTCGGTGATCTTGTCCTCGCCCGACACGTAACTGATCGTTCTGCCCGTCGAGTAACCGGAATCGGAGAAGTACAGCGGAGCGTTGCTGACGACGGTGCCGGCATCGAGCCCGGTCACGTAATCGAGCGCTTCCGGCGACGCATTGCCGGCGCCGAAAAGGTTCAGCGGGACGCAATCGCTCCAGTTGGCCGGGTCCTGCAAGGCTGCGTAGCAGACGATATCGCCGGTGCCGGTGTCGACAACGGCGTCGACCGCCGCGGGAATGCGGTCGATGCGGATACCGTTCTTGTGCCGGCCGATGTGATCGGCCTGGCCGGACTGGACGTAGCCGCGAATCTGCCAGCCGTCGAGCATGCCATCGGCCGACAAGTTCTTCTCGAAGCCGAGCGTCAGCGCCGTGGAGGTGTTCTCCGTTTCCTGCCTGGCACCGCCGCCTGCCGCGACGTCCTCGAGACTGCCGAAACGCTGGAACGAGAACGACTCGAGTCCCTCTGCGTCCATGATCGCCTGCACCTCGGCGGGGAGGAAGGCGTTGCCGCTGTAGACTCGCAAGCCATTGGAAGCGCCCGTGAAGACGCCGCCGAGGTTATTGCTGAGGCTCCTGTTCTGGCCGCGCGTGGCCTGGACGTAGAAGTTAGTGCTGTCGTTCAGGTCGAAGTCGTAGTAGAGGAAGATGTTGTGGCGATCGGCTTCCGGTGAAAGGGTCGCCCATTCGGTCCCGTTCGGCGTACCGCTACCGCCATTCGTAATCGAATGGGCGCCGCCGCCGGCCGGGCTGCCGAAAACGAACGGGCCCGCCGTGCCGTCCGGCCGGAATTCCCAGTTGTCGAGCGCAGATCCCGGCGCAGAGATGATTCCGTTCTGCGACCCTTGGGTCGACACGACATTCGGCACGACCAGATCCAGCTGCGTGCCGGGTACGCGAACCTGTCCCCAGCCCTGATACCAGTCCTGGCTGTCGTAGCCGAAGACGCCGTCCTGCTCGTAGGCCTCGGCCGATACGATCAAATGGCTGCGTTCGCCGATCGGCGTGCCGAAGGCGACGCCGATCTCCCAGGTGCCGCGGCCGTTGGCCGAGCTGTCACCGATCTGCGCGTGAGTGTTGAGACCGTCGAAATCGGTATCGAGGATGAAGTTGGCGACGCCGGCTACGGCGTTCGTGCCATAGGCGGCCGATGCACCGCCGGTCACGACCTCGACCCTCTCGACCAGGACTTCCGGGAACGAGTTGATATCGACGGCGCCGATGCGATTCGACGGTGTCATCCGCCGGCCGTTCAGCAGCGTCAGGGTGCGGTTCGCATTCAGACCGCGAATATTCAGGCTGCCCGAGCCCGGCGTACCGAAGAAGTTGCCGGGATTATCCTGGGTCGTGTTGTTGAAGAAGATCGGCAACTGGGAGACCGATTCGATCAGGTTGCCGGGTGCCATGAACTCGAGTTCGTCGGACGACATCGTCGTTACCGGCGTCGGCGTGGTGAAGCCGGATGCGCGGATCCGCGAGCCGGTGACGGTCACTTCTTCCAGAGCCGCCTCCTGCCCAACGGCGATGCCGCCGACAGCCAGAGACACTGCTGTTGCGCATATGCGCCACTTCAAGTACTGCACGACAACCCCCTTGAATCCAAATGTCGATCAGTGGGGCGACTATAGCGTGATTTCGTCGCAAAATTCGCAGTATTTCCATTCCGCTTCGCCCGCTTCTCTATCTTGTGGGGCCGGCGCAACGGCTTGGCCAAGCGGTGAGTCGGGGCAGAGTCCGAGCGCAGCCGACTCGCCGGCCGCGATCTCGTCCTGGTCGAGCGGCCGATGACAAGTCCTTTCCGACTGCTGACGAGCCGCGGAGCGCCCGCATCTCCACTCTCCCAGACGGCTTCGACATCGAGCGTGTAGCGAAGCTCGAGGCGCTGCTTACCGAGAAGAGGCTCGTCGCGAAGGACGCGCTCGACAAGCTCGTGGAAATCTACGAGCACGACTTGGGCCCGATGAACGGCGCCAAGGTCGTCGCACGCGCCTGGTTCGATCCTTCAAGCAGCGGCTGCTCGAGAACGCCCCGAGCGCCGTCGCCGAGCTCGGGTTCGGCGGACTCCAAGGCGAGCACTGGGTCGAGGTCGAGAACAAGGTGGCGTGCCTCCGGCCAATGATCCTCCGTGTGACCCGGCCGAAGATATTGTCGTCGCCCACACATGCCGGACGTAGTATTAAGTATAAGACCATCTTTTGTGGAGGATCTCGATCACCCGTATCCCACGCTCGCTGCACCTTTACAGGGGGAGGTTGCATGAAGCATTCAATAAGGCTGGCGGTCGCTGTCGCGCTGGCAGGGACCGAAGCGCCCGCGTTCGCTCAAGCACTCGAAGAAATCGTCGTCACGGCGACCCGTCGGGCGGAAAGCCTGCAGGACGTTCCGATATCGGTCATGGCCGTGACGGGAGACATGATCGCGCAGCACGGCTTCTCCGATATGGAGGACCTTTCGCAGTTCGTTCCAAACCTTCGCATGCGGGACGCGTTCACCGGGCAAGCCATCTACATCCGCGGCATCGGCACGTCGACCGGTAACGAGGCGTTCGAGCAAGCCGTCGCGCAGTTCGCGGACGGCGTCTACTACGGTCGCGACAACTTGAGCCAAAACGCGTTTTTCGATCTCGAGCGCGTCGAGGTCGTCCGCGGCCCACAGCCGACGTTCGCGGGACAAAGCGCCACGGCGGGGGCGATCAATATGATCAGCCGCATGCCGAGCGAGGTGTGGCAAGGAAACGTGATCGGCGCCTACGGCAGCGACGAGGAGCTGAGCCTCGAAGCCGGATTCGGCGGGCCGATCTCGGACACGGTCGGCATCCGTGTCGCGGGCCGATATTACGACCTGGACGACGCCGGGTACTATCGCGTGCTCGACGGCGAGCCGCTCGGAGTCAGAGAGAACAAGGCCGCCCGTGTCATTCTGACCTTCGCACCGAGCGACCGGTTCGATGCCACGTTCAAATACGAGTATCAGCACACGTGGCAGGAAGGCACGCCGACCGAGTACACGCGCTGCGACACGAATCCGGCGACCAGCTTCGCGCATGCGGCTGTGACGCCGGGCATTCCGGCGCTGTGCGCGCTGGACGCGATGTACAACGGCATGAACCTGGACGCCCTCGACGGGGGGCGAGGGTCCGGGGGCACGCAGAGCGTCTGGGACGCGATGGACTACCTGAACGCTCAGTCCGGCGCCCAGCCGGGCGATCCGGACTTCTGGGGCGACACCAACAGCCCCAACTACGGCCGCGTGTCGCGCAACCTGGCGGGCGTTTACGACTACAACCAGGACGAGGAGCGCTGGACGAAGGCGGACGTGCTGTCCGGGACTCTGAACTGGCAGCTCGGAGAGCTGACGTTGAGCAGCCAGACCTCCATGGTGGCCTACGACAAAAAGGACTGGCTCGATCCGGACGACAGCTCGTTTGCGATCTTCACCGACCTGCGACTGGAGGAGTTCGAGCAGGTCTCGGAGGAGATCAGAATCTCGTCGCCCGGCGACCGCACGTTCTCCTGGATGCTCGGCGCGTATTGGCAGAATCACGATCTCGAGACCGAGATCGACATCTACATGCCGTGGCTGTTCTTCGGTGCGAATCCGGCATGGACTGACGGCATCGCGCCCGACTACGAGGCGCGCTCCTTCGGCGGGCGGCTGTTCGAGGACTCGACGTGGAAGTCGGTCTTCTTCGCGGGCACCCTGGCGGTATCCGATAGCGTCCGGCTGAACTTCGGCGGTCGCTACCAGGATGTCGCGAAAGACGGCCTGCTCGTGCCGACGCAGGCGCTGCTGCCGGTCGGCGGCGACCGCTTCGACCCGCGTTTTCCCGTCGGCGAGCCGCTGCGCGAGCCGTCGGAGTCGAGCGACTTCCTGCCGGAGGTCGGCGTGCAGTGGGATGCGACGGACAACATCATGATGTACGTCAAGTACGCCGAGGCCTTCAAGGCCGGCGGGTACGTGATGTCGCCCGTCATTGCCGGCGCGTTGCCGAATCCGTTCACGTACTTCCCGGAGCAGGCGGAGGGCTACGAGCTCGGCCTCAAGGGCCGGTTTCTCGACAACTCCCTGGAGCTCAACGTCGTCTACTTCGACACCGACTACACGGACCTTCAGGAAACGACGTTCCTCAGCGAGGAGGGGCGGTTCATTACCGGCAATGCGGCGAAGGCGGCAACCGAAGGCGTCGAGTTCGACGGCCGCTGGGCGGCCACCGGGAGCTTCACGCTCGGGTTCGCGGGCACGCTCCTGGACGCCAAGTACGTCGAGCATTCCGTCGACTGCAACTCGCTCGACGTGAAGCTGTGGCAGGACGCCGGCAACACGGGCCAGTGCCTGCGGGATCTCGCCGGCGTGCAGCTGCCGCAGGCACCCGACTGGCAGGTGACGCTGATGCCCGAGGTTCGTTTCACGGTCGGTCGCTACGACGCCCGATTCAGCGCCAACCTGTTCTGGAGCGACGGCTACGATCTGGGCAACGACGGCGATCCGCTCGACCTCGTCGACTCGAACCATCGGTTCGACGTCCGCCTCGGCTTCTCCCCGCCGGATTCTAACTGGGAGGTGGCCCTGTACGGCCGCGACATCACCGATCAGAGGCTGGTCGTCGCGGGCGCATCGGACTTCCAGCAGAAGAGCAACGATCGGCTCTCTCACAATGGCGGTGGGATCGCCCGCGATCGGGGTGCCCGCTGGGGAATACAGGCGACATATTTCCTCGGCAACTGATCCCTGGACCCCGATTGCAACTCCCCGCGCTTGCAGGAGGCGCGGGAACGGCAGCCGGAGCGAGACTGCGACGCGGGTGTCCGGCGTGCTCGAGCCCGGGGACGTCGACGCCGCGGCGGAAGCGATCGGGGACGATCGGCTGCAGCGTCACGCCGGGCGGCGCATAACGCCCGATTCCTTCACGCACGGGTCCTCGGCGCAGCGGCGTCAATGGCTGCTGCGGGCGGCCTCGATCGCGGCGAACCCGCCGACCGCGACGCGTTCCGCTGAGCGCCCCGATCGGGTGAATGTCGCGGCCGATGCGTAGTCCCGGTATTGAAAAGAAATTCAGAATCGGTATTCTGTATCGCGCCCGAACAAGGCGGAGGCACAGGGGCCCCGTCACAACAACCTCAGGGCAGGGGGAGGACAGAATGCGTCATCGCAGCATCGACCGTTTTCGTACGCGACTCGACCTGAAGCCGGCAGCCGCGGCCTGCGCCATCGCGCAGGCGCTCGGTTACAACGCGGCGGCCCACGCCCAGGACGGCGCGGCGCTCGAAGAGGTCGTTACGACCGGCACGCGCATCGAGCGCTCGGGCATGAATGCGCCGACACCGGTCACGGTCGTCGCGGCCGACGATCTGGCGCTGATGGCGCCGGGCAACATGATCGAGGCGCTGAGCCAGTTGCCGCTGTTTTACGGCAATACGTCCTCCGCGGCGCCGGGCAATTTCTTCACGACGCCCGGATCGGGCAATCTGAATCTGCGCGGCATCGGCACGAACCGTACGCTGGTGCTGCTGGACGGCCGCCGCGTCGTCTCGTCGACGCGCTTCGGCGGCACCGACATCAACGTCTTTCCCGAAGCGATGATCAGCACGGTGGAGTCGGTCACGGGCGGCGCTTCGGCGGCCTACGGCACGGATGCCGTCACCGGCGTCACCAACTTCATCCTGAATACCGATTTCGAAGGCGTCAGCGGCCATGCGCAGGGCGGCGTCACGAGCCGCGGCGACAACGACAACTGGGAGGCCTCCTTCGCGTTCGGAACGCCGATCGGCGAGAAGTTCCACTTGTTGTTCTCGACGGACTACTTCGAGCAGGACGGCGTGTTCACGTACGAGGATAGGGACTGGTACAAGGCGTGGGGGCTCGTCACGAACGCCGATCCCAATGGCCCGACGAGCCTGGTCCGACCTTACGTGGTGTCGACGACGGCGACCTTCGACGGGTTGATTACGGCGCCGGGCACGCCGCTGCATGGGCTGAACTTCAATTCGGAGGGCACGGCGGCGACGCCGTTCCGGCTGAACCCCGAATCGACCGGGACCTCGCAATCCATCGCCGGCGGCGCCGGCAGCGGCGACTTCATCGGCGCCGACCGGCCGACGGTCGCGCCGAAGTTCGAACGCGACAGCTCCTTCCTGTACCTCGACTACGACGTGACCGATAACCTGACGCTGTTCGTGCAGGGCATCTACGGCAACTCGACGACCACGTCCAACAACGGCGCCGGGCAGTTCCAGGCGTTCTTCTCGCCGATGACCATCTACAGCGGCAACGCTTTCCTGCCCGATTCCATTCAACAGATCATGGACGACAACGGCATCGGGCAGTTCACGCTGAACCGCATGGGCCATTCCTCGGATCTGGGCCGCGGGGGCGCAAGCACGATCCAGGACACGACGCTGTCGTCGCGGACGCTGGGCATCGAAGCGGAGTTCGACACGGACGGCTTCTTCGACGGCTGGCGCATGGACGGCTACTACCAGTACGGCGAATCGAAGACGAAATCGAGCCAGGTCGGGGGCATACGCATCGACCGGATTCACATGGCGCACGATGCCGTGGTCGACCCCGCGACGGGGGCGATCGTCTGCAACGTAACGCTGGTATCGGGGCTTTATCCCGACTGCGTGCCGTTGAATCCTTTCGGCCGCGGCAACATGTCGCAGGCCGCGATCGACTGGGTGACCGGTTTCGATCCCGGCCAGCGGATCGAGACGCCGCTCTATTACACGCAGTCCGGCTACGACCTCGGGCTCACGGACAGCTACGTCTCCGAGTCCGCCAAGGTTGTTCGCGCGACTATCGTGCAGGAGGTGTTCGAGCTCACGTTCAACGGCGAGATCTTCGAGAACTTCAAGCCGGGTGCCATCTCGCTCGCTTTCGGCGCCGGCTACCGGGAGGAGCGGATGAATCAGATCGTGCGCTCGCCGGCGCTGCCCGACGGCAATCACGACACCGGCAGACCCGTGCCGCCCAACGATCCTGCGCTCGGGATACGCGGGCAAGCCCCCGGCGACGTCAACAACTCCGTCGCGATCCAGTACTCCAAGGTACCGAACATCCGCGGCAAGATGGATGTCACCGAGTTCTTCGGCGAGCTGTTCGTACCGCTCGTGGCTGACAGCAGGCTCGACCTGAGTCTGGCGGCCCGGCACGCCGACTACTCGGGGTCGGGCGGCGTCTCGGCATACAAGCTCGGTCTCGCATCGCAGCTGACGGATTCCTTCCGTCTCCGCGCCACCGCATCTCACGATGTCAGAGCGGGCACGTTGTCGGAGAGGTTCGACCAGACCGGCTCGGCCGGTTCCGTCATGGATCCGTTCGACGGCAACGCCCAGGTCAACATCTTCCAGACCAGCGGCGGCGATCCGAACATCCGGCCTGAGGAAGCCGACACGGTGACGATCGGCGCCGTCTATCAGCCGGGTTGGGCCGAGGGCCTGTCGCTGTCGGTCGATTGGTACGAGGTGTCGCTCGAGGACGCGATCTCGTCTCTGACGAGCCAGCAGGTGCTCGATCAGTGCTTCGCCGGAGATCAGTCGCTGTGCGCGAGGGTGCACCGGCTGCCCGACGGCACGATCAACCTGATCCAGGCCAACGTGCTGAACGTGGCCAAGGCCAAGGTCAGCGGCGTCGACTTCGAGGTGGGCTACCGTCGCAGCGTGAACTGGTTCGGCGGCGGAGAAGCAATCGGCTTTCGCCTGCTCGCAAGTCACCTTACGGAGAACTCGACCCAGGGCTTTCAGTCGCCTGTCATCGACCGGGCAGGCCAGCTGAACCTCTTCGAATTCCCGAAGGACAAGTACGTCGCACAGATCAACTACAGCAACGGACCGTTCGCCGCCTTCCTGCAGGCGCGCCGCGTGGACGACGGATATCGCGACGTGCTCCAGGTCGAAGGTGTCGACATCGACGACAACACGATCGACTCGGTCACCTACCTCGATCTGAATCTGAGGTACGAGCTCGAGGCCGGCGACGGCGCCTGGGAGTTCTACGGCTCCATCAACAATCTGACGGACGAGGATCCGCCGGTCGTGCCGAACTTCGGGTTCTTCGGCGCCACGGCGAACCAGACCAATGCCGGTCTGCATGATCTGCTCGGCCGGCGTTACACGGTCGGAGCACGCTTCAGCTTCTGACCCGACGTCTCGTCACCGCGGTTCGGCGGCGCGGCTGGCCCTCCCCCTCAACGCCTCCGTCGCCGTTCCGCGGTGCATCGTTGCCTGCCGCCGGGCGAGCGTGACGATCGCGGGTGGCGGGCCGGCACAACGAGGAGGAGCTCCCCGTATCCGCAGGTGGCGCGGTACGAC
>JAFGNC010000581.1 GCA_016927175.1 Gammaproteobacteria bacterium
CGGGCGCTTCCACCCGCGCATCGAAGGCCGCGACTTCACGATGACCGAGAGCCGCGTGATCCAGCTGGCGCTCGAGCGCGCGTTCACGGACATGCAGGACGCCTGGTCGCCGGTGCTCGCCGCGCAGTTCGAGGTCACGAGCTCCGAGGTGAACCCGCAGTTCGCGAACATCGTCAGCCCGACGGAGGTCGTCGTGATCTCGACGTTCCGCCTCGAGATCGACGGCGTCGGCGGCGAGCTCCACCTGACCTTTCCTTACGCGATGCTGGAGCCGATCCGGGAGCTGCTCGACGCGGGCGTGCAGAGCGACCGCGCAGGCCGCGACGACCGCTGGCCTGCGTCGATCCGCGAGGAGATGGGCTTCGCCGAGGTCGAGGTGCACGCGACGCTGACGCAGGTGCGGATGAAGGTCAGCGAGCTGCTGGCCGTCGAGGCCGGCGACATCATCCCGGTCGAGCTGCCTGCCGCCGTGACGCTGTGCGCGGAGGAGGTGCCGCTCTTTCACGGCCGCGTCGGCGTCAGCAACGGCGTCAACGCGATTCAGATCATCGAGCCGGTCCGGCCGCCGCCGCGGCGTCAGCCGGCGCTCGAGGCCGAGCCGGCGGCGACTTCGCCGAAATCGCAGGGCGGACCCGCGCCGCACGGCTCTTCGAAGAATTCACCTCAACGCGCATCCGAACCGAGGCCGGCGCCGCAGGCCGCCGCAGGGAGTGACAGACGATGACAGACCGAAGCACGAATCCCGCCGACGCCGGCGCCGACGCGGCCGCGAGGCCGGGCGGGAATGCCGCGCAGGCGACGGCCGTCGAGATGCCGGCCCTCTCCGCCCAGGCGGCGCTCGACGACGGCGCCGAGACGCGCAACCTCGACGTGATCCTGGACATTCCGGTCACGATCTCGATGGAGATCGGCCGCTCGAAGGTGCCGATCCGCAGCCTGTTGCAGCTGAATCAGGGCTCGGTCGTCGAGCTCGACCGTCTCGCGGGCGAGCCGCTCGACGTCATGGTGAACGGGACGCTGATCGCGCACGGCGAAGTCGTCGTCGTCAACGAACGCTACGGAATCCGCTTCACGGACGTCGTCAGTCCGGCGGAACGCGTGCAGAAGCTGAAGTGAGCGCGGCTGCCGACACGATCCGGCGCGCCTGCCGCGCCGCGGCCGCGGTCACCGTGACGATCGCGTGCCCGCTCGCCGCGGGCGCGGCGGAGCCGGGCGGCGCGCCGCTCGCCGCACCGCTGATCAAGCTCGCGCTCGGGCTCGTGGGCGTCGTCGCCGCGCTGCTCGTGTTCTCGCGCATCCTGCCGCGGCTCGGCGGCATGAGCTTCGTCGGCGACGGCCGCTTCAAGGTGCTCGCATCGCTGCCCGTCGGGCAGCGCGAGCGTGTCGTGCTGATGCAGGTGGGGCAGAGGCAGATCGTCGTCGGGGTCGCGCCGGGCCGGGTCAGCGCGCTGCACGTGCTGGACGAGCCGCTAGAGGTCGAAGCAGCGCCCGCTTCTGCGGCCATGCCCCGTTTCGCCTCTGAGGCGTGGATCGGCCGCGTGCTCGGAGGGCGCAGCCGATGATGCGGGTGAGCCGGTACGCGGCGATCCGCTTCGCCGTGCCCCTTGCGGCGCTGCTGCTCGCCCTGCTGCCGGCGATGCCGGCCCTCGCGCAGCAGGGCGTCGACCTGTTGACGGTCGCAGACGCCGAGGACGGCGCGCAGACGTACTCGGTGAGTCTGCAGGTGCTCGCGTTCATGACCGCGCTGAGTCTGCTGCCGGCGCTGCTGATCACGATGACGTCGTTCACGCGCATCCTGATCGTGCTCGCGATACTGCGGCAGGGGCTCGGGACGCAGCAGACGCCGTCGAACCAGCTGCTGGTGGGCATCGCGCTATTCCTGAGCTTCTTCGTCATGGCGCCGGTCGGCGAGCGCGTTTACGCGGACGCCGTGCAGCCGTATCTCGAAGCGTCCATGCCGGCGTCCGAGGCGCTCGTGTCCGCGGCCGATCCGGTCCGCGAATTCATGCAGGCGCAGACGCGCGAGTCGGACCTCGCGCTGTTCGCCGGGCTCGCGGGCGCCGCGCCGATCGAGAGCGCGGACGACGTGCCGTTCTCGCTGCTGCTGCCGGCCTTCGTCACGAGCGAGCTGAAGACCGCCTTCCAGATCGGCTTTCTGCTGCTGATTCCGTTCCTGGTCATCGACCTCGTCGTTGCGAGCGTGCTGATGTCGATGGGCATGGTCATGTTGTCGCCGCTGATCATCTCGCTGCCGTTCAAGATCATGCTGTTCGTGCTCGTCGACGGCTGGTCCCTGGTCATGACGACGCTGGCCGGCAGCTTCTACGTATGAGCGGCCGCGGCAGGGGGGGCGCGCGATGACGCCGGAAACCGTTCTCGACGTCGGCAATCAGGCGATGTGGATCGCCGTGCTGCTCGCGGCGCCGGTCCTGCTCAGCGCGCTCGCGATCGGACTCGTGATCGGCATGGTGCAGGCCGCGACGCAGATCCAGGAAATGACGCTTTCCTTCATACCGAAGATGCTCGGCATCGTCGCGGTGCTCGTGGTCGCGGGCCCGTGGATGCTGTCGCTCGCCGTCGACTGGATGCGCGAGCTGATCCTCGACATCCCGCTGCTGACCGGATGACGCGATGCCGCTGCTGACGGTCGACCATGCCGAGCTGATGCGCTGGATCACGAGCCTGATGTGGCCGTTCGTGCGGATCGGCGCGCTGCTGCTGGCCGCGCCCTTGTTCGGCGCGCGCACGGTGCCAGTCCGCGTGCGCGTCGGCCTCGCCCTCGTGCTCGCCTACGTGGTCGCCTACGTCGTCGCGCCGACGCTGCCGGCCGAGGTCGCCGGCGTCGATCCGCTGTCGCTGCCCGGCGCCTTCGTCGCCGCGCGCGAGGCGCTGATCGGCGCCGTGATGGGTTTCCTGCTGCAGATGGTATTCGGCGCGATGGCGATGGGCGGCGAGATCGTCGCGCTGTCGATGGGGCTCGCGTTCGCGAGTGTCGTCGATCCCGAGCGCGGCGCGAGCGTGCCGCTGGTCGGCCAGTACTTCGTCGTGTTCGCGACGCTGCTGTTTCTCGCCTTCGACGGACACCTCGCGCTGCTGGTCCTGCTGCTGGACAGCTTCACCTTGCTGCCGCCGTCGCCGGACGGCTTCGGCGCGGCGGGCCTGTGGGAGGTCGCGACCTGGGGCAGCGAGATGTTCCGCGCGGCGGTGCTGGTCGCGCTGCCGGCGTCCGCCGCGCTGCTCGTCGCCAGCGTGTCGATGGGCATGATCGCGCGCAGCGCGCCGCAGCTGAACATTTTCGCGGTCGGCTTCCCGCTGACGCTGATGCTCGGTCTCGTGCTGCTCGCGCTCGGGCTCGACGCGCTGGCCCCGCAGCTCGAGAGCATCCTCGAGACCGCGCTGCTGCACGCAAGAGATACGCTGGGAGCGGCACGGTGAGCGAAAACGATCAGGCCCAGGAACGCACCGAAGCCCCGACGCCTCGACGCCTCGAGCAGGCCCGCAGGAAGGGTCAGGTCGCGCGCTCGCGCGAGCTGAACACAATGACCGTGATGCTGGCCGGCGCCGGCGGCATGCTCGCGCTCGGCCCGTGGCTCGGCGCGCGGCTGCGGCAGCTGCTGATCGACGGGCTTTCGTCGCCGACGCCGGATTCGCTCGATCTCGGCGCGGCGCTGCTCGCGCCGGTGCTCGACGCGCTCGTGACGTTCGCGCCGCTGCTCGGCCTGCTGCTGATCGCGGCGCTCGCGGGACCGGCGCTGCTCGGCGGCATCGCGTTCAGCGCGGAGGCCGCGGCGCCGAAGCTCGAGCGCCTGAACCCGCTGGCCGGGCTGAAGCGGATCTTCTCCGCGCAGGGGCTCATGGAGCTCGTGAAGACGCTGCTGAAGTTCTCGGTGCTGACCGGCGCTGCGGCAGCGCTGCTGTGGGCGCTCGCCGGCGACCTGCTGCGGCTGGGCGCCCTGCCGCCGGTTGCGGGTATGGCGGAGGCCGCGAGGCTCGTGCAGCTCGCGTTCGCCGTCCTCGCGGCCGGGCTCGCCGTCATCGCCGCCGCCGACGTGCCGTTTCAGCTGTGGCAGCACATGCGCAAGCTGCGCATGACCCGCCAGGAGATCAAGGACGAGCTGAAGGAGACGGAGGGCAGCCCCGAGGTCCGCGCCAAGGTCAGGCGGATCCAGCAGGAGATTGCGGGCCGCAGAATGATGAGCGACGTGCCGACGGCCGACGTCGTGCTGACGAACCCGACCCATTACGCTGTCGCGCTGCGCTACACGGACCAGCCGAACCGCGCGCCGCGGGTCGTCGCGAAGGGCCGCGCGCTCGTCGCGGCGCGGATCCGCGAGCTCGCGCTCGACCACGACGTGCCGGTCTGCTCGTCGCCGCCGCTCGCGCGCGCCGTGTTCTTCACCACCGACGTCGGGGGTGAGATTCCGACGGCGCTGTATCTCGCCGTCGCGCGCGTGCTCGCGTACGTGTTCGAGCTGAAGGGCGCGCGGGCGACTGGCCGCGACGAGCCGGAGTTCCCGGCGGATCTGCCCGTGCCGGACGATCTCGCCGGACCGCCGCGAGGTGACACATGAGCGGCGCCGCAAAGCTGTCGCGCCTGCAGCTCGTCGGCCTCGGCACGCCGGTGCTGCTGCTGGCGCTGCTCGCGATGGTCGTGATCCCGCTGCCGCCGCTGCTGCTCGACGTGCTGTTCACGTTCAACATCGCGCTGTCGCTGATCGTGATCCTGATGGCGGTCTACACGCAGCGGCCGCTCGACTTCAGCATCTTCCCGACCGTGCTGCTCGTCGCGACGCTGCTCAGGCTCGCGCTGAACATCGCGTCGACCCGCGTCGTGCTGCTGAACGGCCATACCGGCACGGACGCGGCCGGGCGCGTCATCGAAGCGTTCGGCGAATTCGTGATCGGCGGCAACTACGCCGTCGGCCTCGTCGTGTTCGCGATTCTCGTCATCATCAACTTCGTCGTCGTCACGAAAGGCGCGGGGCGCGTGTCGGAGGTCAGCGCGCGCTTCACCCTCGACTCGATTCCGGGCAAGCAGATGGCGATCGACGCCGATCTGAACGCCGGGATTCTGACGCACGAGGAGGCGCGGCAGCGGCGCGAGGACATCGCGCGCGAGGCGGACTTCTACGGCTCGATGGACGGCGCCAGCAAGTTCGTCCGCGGCGACGCGATCGCCGGCATCCTGATCCTCTTCATCAACATCGCCGGCGGTCTCGTGATCGGCACCGCGACGCACGGCATGGCGCTCGGCGACGCCGCGGCCAACTACGTGCTGCTGACGATCGGCGACGGCCTCGTCGCGCAGCTTCCGGGGCTCGTGCTGTCGAGCGCGACGGCCGTCATCGTGACGCGCGTGTCCTCGGCCGAGGACATGGGCCAGCAGGTCATGCGCCAGGTGTTCGACAACCCGCGGGCGCTGCTGACGGTGGCCGGCATCATCGCCGCGCTCGGTCTCGTGCCGGGCATGCCTCTCGGTGTGTTCCTGCTGCTGGCGGCGCCGATCGGCGCGCTCGGGTGGTACCGCAGGCGCACGCTCGCCGCGCCGGAGTCCGGCGACGGCCCCGCGGCGGCCGACGCGCAGGTGCCGGCCGAGGAGCGCGAGCTCAGCTGGGACGACGTCGCGCCGGTGGATCTGCTCGGCCTCGAGCTCGGCTACCGGCTGATCCCCCTGGTCGACCGCTCGCTGAACAGGAACGGCGAAGGCGCGAGCCTGATGGCCCGGATAAAAGGTGTGCGCCGAAAGCTGTCGCAGGAGCTCGGGTTCCTGCTGCATCCGGTCCACATCCGCGACAACCTGGAGCTCGCGCCGACGGCCTATCGCTTCAGCCTGCACGGCGTTCCGGTGGCCGACGGCGAGGTCGCGCCCGACTGCGAGCTCGCGATCAACCCGGGGCGCGTCTACGGCTCGGTGCAGGGGCAGGCGACGCGCGAGCCCGCTTTCGGGCTCGAGGCCGTGTGGATCGATCCCGCGCGGCGCGAGGAGGCGCAGGCGCTCGGCTATACCGTCGTCGACGTCGCGACCGTGATCGCGACGCACCTGAGCCGCGTGCTGAAGTCGCACGCGCACGAGCTGCTCGGGCACGAGGAAGTGCAGCAGCTGCTCGACGTGCTCGGCCGCTCCCACCCGAAGCTCGTCGAGAGCCTGGTGCCGAAGAGCCTGCAGCTGAACGTCGTGCTGCGCGTGCTGCAGAACCTGCTCGTCGAGGAAGTGCCGGTGCGCGACATGCGCACGATCGCCGAGACGCTCGTCCAGCACGCCGGGCGCGGCGAAGACCCGGACGCGCTGACGGCCGCCGTGCGGGTCGCGCTCGGCCGCGGCATCGTGCAGAGCATCGCGGGCAATACCGAGGAGCTGCCCCTGATGGCGCTCGACCCGGCGCTCGAGCAGCTGCTGCAGAAGTCCACCGGCGGCGGTGCCGGCGGACCGATCGAGCCCGGGCTCGCCGAGCGGCTGCAGCAGTCGGTGCGCGACGCGGTCTCGCGCTGCGAGACCGACGGGGACCCGGCGATCCTGGTGGTGTCGCCCGGGATACGCGCATGGCTCGCGCGGTGGCTGCGTCCCGGCATTCCGGGGCTGCACGTGCTCGCGTTCACGGAGATTCCGGAAAGTCGGGCCGTGCGCGTGGTCGCGACGCTCGGGCGCGACGATTCGCAGCGCAGGATCCTGACGGCGCCGCCGCCCGCGGCCGGCGCAGCGGAGGCGGCCGCGCACGCCACGGCGTAGCGCGCGAGGGGCACGCCATGTACGGCATTGGCATGACGCGAGCCGCAGGGCTCAACGAGGTGCAACGATCATGAAGATCAGACGCTTTTTCGCTCCCGACATGCGTCGGGCCATTCAACAGGTCCGCAACGAGCAGGGAGCGGATGCCGTGATCCTGTCGAGCCGCGCCGTCGACGGCGGCGTCGAGATCGTGTCGGCCGTCGACTACGACCACGAGCTCGTCGCTCAGATGACGCGGCCCGCGGCGCCGGCGGCCACGCACGAGCGCGAACCCGAGGCCGGAGCGGCCGAGGCTGCGCAGCCGGCAGATGCGGGCCGCACTGACGCCTCCGAAGATGCGGACGGCACCGTCTCCTCCAACGGCGCGGACGGCACCGTCTCCTTGAACGGCGCCGACGGCACCGTCTCCTTCAGGAATGCGGACGCTGCGAGCTTCGGCGCGGAGCCTGCTGACGACGTTGACGCTGCGGCGCGCGGCGCGCGGCCGCAGCGGCAGGCCGCCGACGAGCCCGGCCTCGCCGCGCTGCGCCTCGAGCTGCAGGCGATGAAGTGCATGCTGCGCGAGCAGCTTGCGCAGCTGAGCTGGGCCGACCTGAAGAGGCTCGAGCCGGAGCGGGCGCTGCTGTCGACGCGCGTGGCGCGGCTCGGCCTGGACCCGGAGCTGTCCGCGACGCTGGTCGCGGAAGTCGAGAATCCGAAGAGCTCGCGCGCGTGGCGCGAGGTCGTGTTCGGCATCGCGCGGCGGCTCAGCGTGCCGAGGGAGGACCCGCTCGATAATGGCGGCGTGTTCGCGCTGGTCGGGCCGACCGGAGTCGGCAAAACGACGACGATCGCGAAGCTCGCGGCGAGACACTGCATGCGGTACGGCCCGGATTCGATCGCGCTGATCTCCACCGACACGCTGCGCGTCGGCGCGCAGCGCCAGCTCGACGCGTTCGCCGCGATTCTCGGCGTGCCCGTCAGGACGGCGTCGAACGGCGAGGAGCTCGGCCGCCTGCTGCACGCGCTGCGCAGCCGCCGCCTCGTGCTGATCGACACGGCCGGCATGGCGCCCCGCGACCGGCGGCTCGCGGAGTCGATGCAGCAGCTCGAGTCCGTGCGCTCGATTCGCCGCTACCTGGTTCTCGCGGCGAACATGCAGCCCGGCGCCATGGACGACGCGGTGCGCGCCTTCGGCGCCGAGAATCTGGCCGGCGCCGTGCTGACGAAGCTCGATGAGGTCAGCGGCCTCGGCGCCGCGCTGTCGGTGCTGATCCGACAGCGCCTCAAGATCGCGTGGCTGAGCCACGGCCAGCGCGTGCCCGAGGATCTGCGGCTCGCGAGCGGAATGCATCTGCTGCGCTGGGCGTTCGAGCGCGAGCATGCCGCCGAGGCGGACACGTTCGCCGCGCCGCGGCGTCGGTCCCGGCGCGGCAAGAAGGGGGCGGCGCATGCAGCGGTCTGACGCCGATCAGGCGGCGGGCCTGCGCGCGCTCGCCGCGCACCGCCCCGTCAAGGTCATCGCCGTCGCGAGCGGCAAGGGCGGCGTCGGCAAGACGAACGTCGCCGTGAACCTGGCGGTCGGGTTCTCGAGCCTCGGCCGCTCGACGCTGCTGCTCGACGCCGATCTCGGCCTCGCGAACGTCGACGTGCTGCTCGGGCTTCAGCCGGCGGCGAACATCGCCGAGGTCGTCAGCGGCCGCATGGATCTCGAGGACATCCTGGTCGACGGCCCGGAGGGGCTGAAGATCGTGCCCGCGGCGTCCGGCATCGCCGAGCTCGCCGACCTCGATCCCCGCCAGTACGCGGGGCTCGTCGACGCGTTCTCGACCCTGCCGCTGCCGCTCGACGTGATGATCGTCGACACGGCGTCCGGGATCAGCCGCGAGGTCACGGGGTTCTGTCAGGCGGCGCACGAGGTGGTCGTGGTCCTGCGCGACGAGCCGGCCTCGATCACCGACGCGTATGCGCTGATCAAGGTCATGTCGCGCGACCGCGGCGTGCACCGCTTTCAGGTGCTGTGCAACGGCGTTCGCGATGCCGCGCACGGGGAGGCGCTGTACCGAACGCTGTTGCGCGTATGCGACAAGTTCCTCGACGTGACGCTCGGGTATCTGGGTGCCGTGCCGGAGGACGCGGCGCTGCGGCGCGCGGTGCGCCGCCAGCAGGCGGTCGTGGAGGCATTTCCCGGCAGCCCTTCGGGCCGCGCATTCAAGGAATTGGCCTTACGTGCCGATAAGTGGTCCGTGCCTCGGCAGGTGACGGGCCGGCCGGCGTTCTTCCTGGAGCGCCAGCTGCAGGTTTTCCGAAGCTCGTCGGAGCGGGGTGCACGCCATGTACGCGGCTGAGGCGGGACAGTGGAGCGAGGTCCTGATCGAGCGCCACATGGATCTGGTGCGGCGCATCGCCTATCACATGATGGGCCGGCTGCCGGCATCGGTACAGGTCGAGGACCTGATCCAGGCAGGCGTAATCGGGTTGCTCGAGGCGGGACGGAACTACGACAGCAGGCATCAGGCGAGCTTCGAGACTTATGCGGGAATACGGATTCGCGGAGCCATGCTCGACGAGGTGCGGCGGCAGGACTGGGCGCCGCGCTCGGCGCACAAGACGACGCGCCGCATCAGCGAAGCCATGCGCAGCGTCGAGGCGCGCACGGGCCGCGAGGCCGGCGCCCGTGACGTCGCCGCGCAGATGGGCGTCGATCTCGACACCTATCACGACATGGTCCGGAAGGTCGCGCAGGGGCGCGTCCTCAGTCTCGACGCGCTGTCCGACGGCGAGTCCGACTACGCCGACAGGCTGCCCGGCAAGGGTGACGATCCGTCGCAGCTCTGCTTCAAGGAGAACTTCGCCGCGGCGGCGGCGGAGGCGATCGACGATCTGCCGGAAAGGGAGCGATTGGTGCTTTCGCTCTACTACGACGACGAGCTGAACCTGAAGGAGATCGGCGAGGTGCTGGGCGTGACGGAATCGCGCGTTTGCCAGATTCACGGCCAGGCGCTGGCGAGGCTGCGCGCCCGGCTCGGCGACTGGCGCGACGAACAACTCGAGGATTGAGCATGGATAAAGGAATGAAAGTGCTCGTCGTGGACGATTTCTCCACGATGCGCCGGATCATCAAGAACCTTCTGCGCGAGCTCGGCTTCACGAACACCGTCGAGGCCGACGACGGCGCGACGGCGCTGCCGATTCTGAAGGGCGGCGGCATCGACTTCCTGATCACGGACTGGAACATGCCCGGCATGCCGGGCATCGAGCTGCTGAACGCCGTGCGCGGCGACGAGAACCTGAAGAATCTGCCCGTGCTGATGGTGACCGCGGAGGCGAAGCGCGAGCAGATCGTGCAGGCCGCGCAGGCCGGCATCAACGGCTACATCGTCAAGCCGTTCACGGCGCAGACGCTGCAGCAGAAGATCGACAAGATATTCGAGCGCGGCTGAGGGCGGATTCGATCCGGCGGATGACGGCCATGGACTACTCGAGGGACGAAAAGCTGCTGCACGCGCGACGCCTGCTTCGGGCCATCGAGTCCGGCGACGTCGAGGCGGAGCGGCAGGCGGCCGATGCGATCGCCCGGCGGCAGTCGCTGTGTCTGCACGAGGAGCTGCACCGCATCGCCGGCGCGCTGCGCGACGCGCTGTGCAACGTGCACGTGGCGGGCGAGCTCGCCCGGCTTGCGCACCGCGAGCTGCCGGACGCGCAGCTGCGGCTGAACCAGGTCATCGGCCTGACCGAGGACGCGGCGCATCGAACGCTGACGGCGGTCGAAGAGTCGCTGCCGATCGCGGACCACATGATCGCTGCGGTCGAAGCGTACAGGGCGTCGAGGAGCCGCAGGGGCAAGGCGCTCGACGCGATGCTCGACGGCGTCCTGAACGACGCGGGCGAGCTCAGGCAGCGGCTGTCCGAGGTCATGATGGCGCAGAGCTTTCAGGACCTGACCGGGCAGATCCTGAAGCGCGTCGTCGGTCTCGTTGCGGAGCTCGAGTCGCTGCTCGGCCGGAGCGGCGATCGCGCAGCGCGCGAGCGCGCCGCGGATCGCGCCGAAAGGCTCTGCTCGAATGCGGGCGAGGGTCCGCCGCTGCCCGGCGCCGTGCGCGCGGGCGACGTCGTCGAGGGGCAGCAGGACGTCGACGATCTGCTGTCCGAGCTCGGCGTCTAGCGTGATGGAGAACACGATCCGGAACGGGGCGGCCGCGCTGCCGCCCGCGCGACGCGCCGCGACGGCGGCGGCCGGCATGGGAGGCGAGCATGGACGATGAGCTGCTGCAGGACTTCCTGATCGAAGCCGGTGAGCTCGTCGACGGCATCGACGCGCAGCTGGTCGGCCTCGAGAGCGCACCGGACGACGCGACGCTGCTGAACGCGATTTTCCGCACGTTTCATACGATCAAAGGCGGCGCCGGCTTCCTGTCGCTGAAGCCTCTCGTGGCCGTGTGCCATCACGCCGAGGATGCGCTGAAC
>JAFGNC010000119.1 GCA_016927175.1 Gammaproteobacteria bacterium
CGCGGTGAGGCCGGTGCCCCGGGTCTGGTACAACCCGGAGCAGACCACGACGGCCTTCATGGCGTTGTCGATGATCGCGCTGGCGGGTCATTCTCGGCGTTTTTCTGAAGGGGGCGGGTTGGTCCGAGCTGCAGGATGAAGCCCTCGCGCTTGCGGGCATCGGCGTCCTGCTCTTCGCGTTGGCGCTGGGGGCTTTCAGGCGCCTGCTCCGTTGAGCGCGGGATCGTCGCGAGACGCCGTCACGCGCTTGCATGTGTACGTTCGGCGAGGCAAGTTGTGTCGTACGAGGTAAGGATCGGGCGGGGTACGCGATGCACACCTTCGGCGACTGGTGGTTCTTCGGCATGCATGCGCTATGGTGGCTGTTTTGGGCGGCGATCCTGATCGCCGTCTTCATGCTGCTTCGGCCGACGTCGGCTCCGCAGAGCCGCGGCACTCCGCTCGAGCGCCTGCAGCACCGCTACGCGAACGGCGAGATCTCGACCGAGGAGTACGAGGAGCGCAAGAATACGCTCGAGCGCGACGCTGCCGAGCGGCGCTGAACCCGGTCTCGGGTAAGGCCGCGCCGCGTTCCTGCGGGGCTCGGCGCAGCCGGCGGCTCGATGCGGTCGAAAAAGGAATGACGCTATGAGAATCCTGATACACGTGCTTTCTCTCGCGCTGATCGCCGTTGCGGCACAGGCGCACACCCGGCTGTCCGCCTCGACACCGGCGGACGGAGCCGTGCTCGACGCACCGCCCGAGCAGCTGACGTTGCAGTTCTCCGAGCCGGTCAGGCTGACGGCGTTGTCGATCGAACGTTCGGACGACGGAAAGCAGGATCTCGAGCCGCTGCCGTCGGGTGCCAGCGCCGAGTTCTCGGTTCCGGCGCCGCCCCTCGGCGACGGGAGCTACGTGGTGAGCTGGCGGGCGTTGTCGGCCGATTCGCACGTCGTGAGCGGCCGGTTTGCATTTGCGCTCGATGCCGCAGCACCGCCCGGCCTGGAAAATTGATCGAGGAGCGAAGGAACTTGCGAAGCTGTGGCCGGACACTGCGCTGCTGATCGGCGCGCGGTCGGCGCCGTGCTGATGTCGGCGAGCACCGTCATCGTCGCCGTCAATGCGCAGTTGCTGCGGAGGGCCCCGCTGTAGAAACCGTCGATCTCGTCGTCGTCGCGCTGCGTGCCGCCGCGCTCGTCGCCGCCCTCCAAGCGGCCGGTATCGCACTGTTTCTGGGGCTGTTTCGTCACGGCCTAAAGGCGTCCGCGCGGGCGATCGACACCCTCGCGTGGCGGAGCGCCGCTGCGGCTCTGCTGCTCGTCGCGGTGCACCGATTGGCGGAGCCTGCGCGCGTGACGGGCGACGTGGCCGGCATCTGGGACGCCTCGCTGCACGCGCTCCTGATGTCTTCCGATGCCGGCACGGCCGCGGCGTTGCGCGTGGCAGGTCTAGTGCTCGTCCTGCTCGCTGCGCCGAAGCCGACGCGCGTCGGCGACGCGGCCGGTCTCTGCGGCGCGACCCTGATCGCGGCGTCGTTCGCGTTCATGGGTCATACGGCAACGCACGAGCTGCGCTGGCTGCTGGCGGGCACGCTGATTCTGCACGTCCTCGTGGCCGCATTCTGGCTCGGTGCACTGTGGCCGTTGCATGTCGTCGGCCGCGAAGAGCCGCTGCATGTCGACGCGGTGGTCGTCGAGCGCTTCTCAGCGGTCGCGCTGTGGCTCGTGCCGCTGCTTTTCGTCGCGGGGCTGATCCTGAGCGTCGTGCTCCTGCCCGACCTCGCCGCGCTGCAGAGTCCCTACGGTACGCTGCTCATCGCGAAGAGCGCCGGCTTCGCCTTGCTGATGGGCTTTGCGGCGCTGAACAACAGACGCTACGGGCCCGCCATCGCGGGCGGCGATGCGGCCGCCGCGCGCGCCCTCGGCGTCTCCGTCAGGGTCGAGTGGGCCGTGATCGCGGCAGTGGTGGTTGCCGCGACGGTCATGACGTCGCTGTTCTCGCCGACGCTGCACTGATTCGGGTCCAAGGCCGCCGGGGGCCGGTCTTCACGCCAGGTCCTCGTCGGCAACGCTCGTCGGCAATCCGCGCCCGCGCCACAGCGAAAAGACGGCCGGAAACACGATCAGCACGAGCACGAGCGCCGAGACGACGCCGCCCAGCATCGGCGCCGCGAGCCGCCGCATGACGTCGGCGCCGGTGCCGGTGCTGAACATGATCGGCGTCTGGGCGATGACGAGCGTCAGCGCCGTCATCAGCATCGGCCGGATGCGCTCGCCCGCGCCGGCCGCGATCGCCTCGGTCAGATCGCCGCACGTTTCGATCCGACCGTCCTCCCGTCGCCACCGCCAGACCAGATCGAGATAGACCATCATCAGCAGCCCGAGCTCGATGATCAGGCGATTCTCGCCGACGCGCAGGGCCGCGGGTTCCGTTCCGATGCCGATCTCGACGCCATCGGCACGGTACCGGCTCCTGGACGCAGCCGACGAGGTGTCGGCCGGCGCTGCCTGGCCGGGAAACGGATCCCGGCCGGGCGTCGCGTCCGCCGCAAAGCGGCGCTGTGAGAGCGGCCTTACGCGGTCGATTCCCTGAGCGGAAGCGGGGGCGCACCTTCCATCGCGGCC
>JAFGNC010000582.1 GCA_016927175.1 Gammaproteobacteria bacterium
CGCCGGCCGTCCGGCGCGTCGCGCACGAAGCTGACGCGCGCGTATCCCGCGGGGTTCACGTCCTGCTCGGCGGGCAGGAGCCCGAGCGAGCGCGGCAGGCGCACGACGTCCCGGATCTCGACGGCGAGTCCGCGCTTCTCGACCGGGGCCGGGATCGGGTTCTCGGTGATCGGCGGCGGCCCGCCGGACTGTGCGCCCGCTGGCAACGATATCGACGACGTGATCGGGACGAGCAGCAGGAGCAGGGCGTATGGGACGATCGGGAAGGATGACGACGGGATCCTGGACACACGCATGACGAGCTCCCTGTACCGTTTTCTTCTGCCGCCGACCGGGTGGTTCGAGCGGACACCGCGGCTCAGTGTAAGCCCGGCGGAGCGGCGGTCCCAACTCCGACTGTCGCCGTGACCGGCGCCTCACGCGCCGCTGGGGCGAGCAGCACGCGATGCGGACTCCGGCCGTCCGTCATTCCGAGGGCCGGCGTCTGAAGGTCACCGGCACGCCGCCCTGCTCGCTGCTCACGACGCCGACGATCGTGCCCTGCTCGGTAAGCTCTCCGTCGAACGTCCACGGTTGCCAGTTCGGCAGCTCGAACGTCACGGCGCGGTCCTCGATGGCGACGCTCCTCAGCGGTTGCCCGATCTCTCCGAGGTTCGTGCCGATCAGCCTGCCCACGACCTTGCCGTCCGACGTCTTCGTGAACTCGAGCTCGACGTCGAGGTCGAGCGTGGCGATGCGCGGTCTGCCGACCCATCGCCCCTCGAGGGCGTCCGCAATGTCCGGTGCCACGGCGACGGGCTCCTCCGGTATCGGCGTCGGATGCGCGCGCTCGTAGCGGTTCGTCGCGACGTAGTTCCGGATCAGGGTGTTGTCCTCATGGCATGCGTACTCGGGCATGAGATACGCCGGGTCGTTGCGCATCGGATAGCGCACCGTGAACGGCCGCGAAAGCACGACGGGATCCTCGGTCGTGATCTCGTAAAGCCACCAGTCGTCGTTCAGACGAAGAATCCGCTCCGTCGTCTTCATGCGGTCGCTGTACGGAAAGCGGTTCCCCGGCGGCGACCCGAGCACGGCGAGGTTGATCATCGGCGGGCCTGCCTTGTACCCGGTCGTCTCGACGACGAGCGTGGTGCCTTCCCAATGACCCCGCGACTCGCCGAGGTACTGCTCGATCCCGGGCGGGAGCGGCGCGCGGCCGTCCGTGGGAACGATGCGCGCCTCATGTATCATCTCGAGCCGCAGGATCACGTAGCCGGGCGCCTGCATGATCCGAAGGCCCCCGTTGTAGCGGTACGGCATCATCGACGAGGGCATGCCGCGCGTGATGCAGCGGTCCCAGCTGTCGAAGTCGGTGACCCTGTCGTAGGTGTGGTTCTCGCCCGGCAGCGCCCAGCTGCTGCGCATCCGAAGCGCGCGGCGCTTGCCCTCGGCAGTCAGGGCGGGCAGTAATCCGTCCGGGGGGTCGACGATGAGGCTGGTCTGCCGCTGCGGAATGTTCGGATCGATCGTGCCCGTTCGAAGCGACAGGCCGAGATCGCCCTCCGACAATGCCTCCCGACTGACGTCGGCCTGCTCGCGCCACTCCGAGATGCGCCGGTCGTATTCCTCTTCCGTCAGCCATGCCTTCGCCGTGTCGCAATCCGCCCGCCCTTCGGTGCGTCCACCGCCGAACAGGAACGTCGGCAGCCTCCGCGACGAGTAGCTGTCGGCGCAGCGCTCGAGCGGGAGGCGCGACGCCTGCATCATGTCGAGCACGGCGCGTATGTCGGGCTCGCCCCAGGGCGTCGTCGGGTGCTCCCATCCCTGCGGGGTCTCGATGAAATGGTTAGCCGCGCTCGGGGCGCCGCGAACCGAATCGTTCGTTTGCGCGGGCGCCGCAGCGGGAAGAAGCAACGCGGCTGTGCCGAGCAGCACGGTTCGGAGCGTTGGCACGATCGGGCGCATCAGCGTTTCCTTCGAGCAGAAGCAGGACATGGATCCTTCAACCTAGCGCGCACGCTCCCGCTCGTCCACCGAACCCGGGTGTGCGCTGTCGGCAGCGTGCTCACGTTGCCGAACCTCCTGTCCAAATCCCGCGCCTGAAAGTACTATCGCGAGGCTATATCGCGAAGCTAATCATCCTGCCAACGATACTCGCGTGTGCGATATAGGCTGTCGTGGGGAGCGACTGCCAGCGCCCCGCGGCTTACGCCCGGGAGGGTCTGCTGAAAGTTCTACAACTCAGGGGGAGTAGCTGTGAGAAAAAGAAATCTCGTCTCCAATTGTCCCGCGCTCGGTGTCCTGGCATCCGCCGTATCGGCCATCGTGGGGAGCGCGGCTGTCAGCGGAGCGGTTTACGCCCAGGAAGGCGTGGTGGAGGAAGTCACCGTCACGGGCTCGCGTATCGTGCGGCGCGACCTCGAGGCCAACAGCCCGATCATGACGGTCGACAGCGGCCGGTTCGAGGAATCGAGCACGATCGGCATGGAAAGCGTCCTGAACCAGCTGCCGCAATTCACGCCCGCCGTCACGCAGTTCAACGTCGGGTCGGAGTTCGGCGTGCAGGGCACGTCCTTTTTCAGCGAGCAGCTTGCGGTCGGCGCAAGCAGGACGCCCGGTCAGGCGACTTTGAGCCTGCGCGGGCTCGGGCCGAACCGGAATCTCGTGCTGCTGGACGGCCGCCGCGCGATGCCGATCAATGCGAGCATGGCGGTCAGCATCAACACGATCCCGTCCGCGGCGATCGCCCGCGTCGAGTCGATCACCGGCGGCGCATCGTCCGTGTACGGTGCCGACGCCGTCGCGGGCGTCGTGAACTTCATCACGCGGCAGGACTTCCAGGGCGTCGACGTCGATGCGCAGTTCGGCCAGACGGCCGAGGGCGACGGCACGGAGCACAGGTTCTCGGTCGTGATGGGGTCGAACTTCGCGGACGGCCGCGGCAACGTGCTGCTCGGCCTCGAGCGTTCCCAGCGAGACGAGATTTTCGCCGTCGATCGCGACTTCCGGTTGCAGGGTTACCTCGATCCGAGGTCGAACAGCCGGACCGATTTCTACTCGGCCGCCGGCTACTCGCCCGTGGCGAGCAACATGCACGACCCGGCCGTGCTGGCGCAGATCTTCAGCGACGCGCCGGGGCCGGTCATCACGGGCGGGCAGTACTACATGAATTCGGACGGCACGCTGTACAAGGAAACCGCGGACGGCGCGTACCGGTACAACGGCAGCTTTTTCGATGAGCAGGGTCTGCCGTGGCGCTACGTGGAGGAGTCGAACGCGTCCAGCGACGGGCAGCTTCGACAGAACGAGGTGCAGGAGTGGCTGCAGATTCCGCTCGAGCGGTCTTCGCTGTTCGGACGCGGCCACATGGATCTGTCGGACAACCTGCGCGCATTCGTGCAGGTGCTGTACAGCCAGTCGGAGACGGAGCAGCGCCAGGCCGCCTCGCCGATGCTCGGCGGGTGGCGCGCGAGCGCGCCGCACGGCGAGGGCGTCTACGCGCCCTCGGTCGATTCGGAAGGAAATACGCTGCCCGAATACCTTCCGGGCGGCCGCTTCGGGCTCGAATGCCCGGCGGTAGGAGGCTGCACGAAGTCGCAGGCGTTTCCGACGCCGCCGGAGCTGACGGCGCTGCTCGACAGCCGTCTCGATCCGGAGGCGGACTGGGAGTTCCGACAGACGACGCTGTTCGCCGACCCGCGCCGCAGTTACGTCGACGTGCGTTCCTATCAGGCGATCGCGGGGCTCGAAGGCACTCTGCCGGTCAAGGACTGGACATGGGAGGCCTACGCGTCGTCGGGCTCGACGCTGACGGAGAGCACGTACGGCGGCGGAGTCTCGCTCGAGCGCTGGCGCTTCGTGATGCGGCAGCCGAACTACGGCAGGGGATTGCTGTACATCGGCAACGAGCTCGGCAACGGTTTCGCGTCGGGCTCCATCAGCTGCACGAGCGGTCTGCCGGCGGTGTACGGCGTCAGCGGCTATTCCGAGGATTTCGTGCCGTCCGCGGATTGTCAGGCCGCGATTCAGGCCAGGTCCAAGTCCGTCGGCGAGATGCGCCAGAACATCGTCGAGTACAACATGCAGGGCGCGCTGGCGGAGATGCCGGCCGGCGAGCTGCGGTTCGCGCTCGGGGCGGGCTATCGCGAGAACTCGTTCGAGTTCAAAGCCGACACGCTGAACTCGCAGGAATCCGTGCTCGATCAGCTGGCCGGCTTCTTCCCCGTGGGCGACGCCAGCGGAAAGACGGAGGCCAGGGAAATCTACGGCGAGCTGCTGGTGCCGGTCGTCGCGGACGTCTGGGGCGCGCGAGAGCTGAACCTGGAGCTCGGCTATCGATCGACGGACAACGACCCGAGCAACGACGTCGACACCTGGAAGGCGCTGATCGACTGGCGGGTCGTCGACCGCGTGCGCGTGCGCGGCGGCCGGCAGGTCGCGAACCGGGCGCCGAACATCGGCGAGCTGTTCCAGTCCCAGGAGCAGTTTGCGCCGTTCACGCTGGTGCAGGGCGATCCGTGCTCGGAGCTGAACCCCGCCGCGTTGAGCTACACGGCCAACCCGAACCTGAACCCCGCAGGTCCCGCGACGGCCGCGCAGGTCAGAGGGCTCTGCGAGCAGCTGATGGGTCCGTCGGGAGCGGCAGCCTACTACGGCGGCGACCAGCCGCAGCCGAGCGGCTTCGTGTCGCCGCGTATCTCGAACCTGAGCGGCAATCCGAATCTGCGCTCCGAGGAGGCGACGACGCTGACGCTCGGCGTCGTGGCCGATCTGACCGAGCGGGCGACGCTGGCTGTCGATTACTGGCGGATCGAGCTCGACGACATGATCGCGCCGCAGGTTCCGGACACGCTGTACCGGGAGTGCCTCAGCGGCGACACGAACCCGAGCTACGATCCGAACCACCCCTCGTGTCAGCTGATCGTTCGTAACCCCGCTTCCGGCGCGATCGCGACCGTCGACGTGACCTACACGAACGAGGCGTCGGCGGATCTGTCGGGCTACGACGTGCAGCTCGACTGGGGCACCGACGTGGGTCCCGGAGCGATGACGCTGAGCGTTCTGACGACCATCACCGACAGCTGGAAGACACGCGTCAATTCGGAATCGCCGTGGGTCGATTACAAGGGCACGACCGGCCCGGGCGACGTGCGGGGCGTGAACCAGTTCGCCTACGACTACCGCGTGTTCACGACGCTCGGATACGGCAGCGGGAACTGGAGCGGCAGCCTGCGCTGGCGTCACCTGCCGAGCATCACGCCGGAAGGCGCGATCCGCACGACGGCGCAGTACCACGAGACGCCGAGCTACAACGTCTTCGATGCGTCGGGGCGTTATATGTTCGGGGACAACTGGGAGCTGCGCTTCGGCATCGACAATCTGCTCGACGAGGAGCCGCCCATCGTGAACCTGCGCACGGTCGACGAGGGCTACACGCAGACCGGTGTCACCAATCCCGCCTTCTACGACATCCTGGGGCGCCGGTACTACGCGGGCGTGAAGTTCCAGTTCTAGCGCCGGCACCGCCCGAAAAGGGGTCAGGGCCCTTTTCGGCGAAAAAAGGGGTCAGGGCCCTTTTCAGGTCAAAAAGGGCCCTGACCCCTTTAACCCCACAAAAGGGGTCAGGGCCCTTTTTCGGGCTAAAAGGGCCCTGACCCCTTTAAGGTGAAGGTGCTCTGACCCCTTTAAGGTGCTGAAAGGGCCCTGGGAATCTCCTTCGCGGCCGGCGCGTCACGAGAGAACGCGCGCGAACGCCTGCTCGATCCGCTCGAGCGCCTCCGCATCGGCCGAACCCTGCCGGCGCGACAGCTCGAGCGCATATCGCCCGAGCCTCGCATACAGCTCCCCGATGTCCGGGTCGCGGTCCAGCAGCGAAGCGAGCTGGTCCGTGACCAGCTTGCCGTCGCCCCTCGCAATCGGCCCGGTCAGCGCATGGACGGTGTCGAAGGCCGCGACGTTGTCGAGCGTGCCGCGAGCCAGGGGCAGCGTGATCGCAAGGGCCTGCTGCCGGTTCATGCCGGCTTCCGTGAAACACTTCAACCCCGCCTCGAGCAGACCGACGAGGTAGTTGCTGACGAAGACCGTGCCGGCATGGTAGACGAGCTTCTGATCGGTCCGGACACGGAAGCAGCCGCCGCCGGCCCGCTCGATCGCCGCCTCGAGCATCGCGCACGCGCGCGGATCGCCTTCGAGCGCGCACAGCGTGCCCGGAAAAGTCTTC
>JAFGNC010000583.1 GCA_016927175.1 Gammaproteobacteria bacterium
CCTCCTCTAGAGCGCGCTGGAGCTTCTCGAGCGCGAGGTCGGCGCGCCCCTGGCGCAGGTAGGCGACGCCAAGGTTCAGATTCGCGCGGGCCACCTCGTCCTCGCCGGCGGCCCGGGACACGGTCGTCGTCGACGTACAGCCCTGAAGGACCACGAGCGATACCCACAGCACCATCGAGCCGACGGTCGATCGGACGGCATTCATAGGCGGTTCGCTCCGATTAGCTTGTCCCCCATCTTCACGCGGCGCCGGTCGTGGACGCGGCCGGCCAGCTGCCCGCAGGCGGCCGCAATGTCGTCGCCACGCGGCCGGCGGATCGTCGCGACGATCCCGGCGGCACGCAGAGTCTGCCAGAAACGGTCGACGGCTTCAGGTGTCGAGCAGCGAAAATGTGACTCCGGAAACGCATTGAACGGGATCAGGTTGACCTTTGCCGGCCGGTTCTTCAGCAGCGACACGAGCTGGCGGGCCTCGCGGACACCGTCGTTGACGCCGTCGAGCATGACGTACTCGAACGTGATCTGCCGGCTGGCGAGGCACTCGGCGTAGCGCCAGCAGGCCTCGAGCAGCTCATCGATCGGATGGATCCGGTTGATCGGCACGAGCTCGTCGCGCAGCGGATCGTTCGGAGCATGCAGCGATACCGCCAGCGCGACGTTGCATTCGTCGGCGAGCTTCAGGATCTGGGGGACGAGCCCCGCCGTGCTGATCGTGACGCGCCGGCGCGACAACCCGTATGCGTGATCGTCGAGCAGCAGCTTCACGACCGGCACGACGTTGCGGTAATTCGCGAGCGGCTCGCCCATGCCCATGAACACGATGTTCGTGATCTCGGCAGGCGCGAGCTCGCGGCTGGCGTGCACGACCTGGCCGAGGATCTCGGCGCTCGAGAGGTTACGGTTGAAGCCCTGCCTGCCGGTCGCGCAGAAAGCGCAGTCGAGCGCGCAGCCCGCCTGCGAGGAGATGCACAGCGTGCCGCGGTTCGGCTCGGGGATGAACACGGACTCGACGGCCTGCCCCGCGCCGACGTCGAGCAGCCACTTGCGAGTGCCGTCGGCCGAGCGTTCCTCGGACAGCACGGGCGGCGTCCGGAGCTCTGCAACGTCGACGAGCCGCTCACGCAGTTTCAGGCTCAGGTCCGTCATGTCGGCGAAATCGATCACGCGCCGCTGGTAGAGCCAGCGCATGATCTGCCGCGCCCGGTAAGGCTTCTCGCCGATGCCCTCGAGAAACTGCACGAGCCGCTCCGGCGGCAGGCCGAGCAGGTTCATCCGACCCGCGGCCGCGCCTGCCGTCGCCCGCTCGGGCGTTGTCAGCGGGCCCGCGGACAAATGTCGGCCTCGGCGAAAAAGAACGCGATCTCGGTCCTGGCCGTATCGGGGCCGTCGGACCCGTGCACGACGTTCTCCTCGATCGACGTCGCGTAATCCGCGCGGATCGTGCCCGGCGCGGCATCCTTCGGATTGGTCGCCCCCATCAGATCGCGGTTCTTCCGGATCGCGTCCTCGCCCTCGAGCACCTGCACGGCGACGGGCCCCGAGGTCATGTACTCCACGAGGTCGTTGAAGAACGGCCGCTCGCGATGCACCGCGTAGAAGCCTTCGGCCTGATCCCGCCGCAGGCGCATCATCTTTGCGGCGACGATCCGCAGGCCCGCCTGCTCGAACCGGCGGTAAACCTCGCCGATCAGATTCTTCTGGACACCATCGGGCTTGACGATGGACAAGGTACGCTCGACTGCCATTGCTGATCCTTACGCAGTGTTGGAGAAAAAAGAGCGGCGCCGATCGCGGCGCCCTGTCGGCTTCGGCCGGAGGCTCAGATGTTGAAACTTTCGCCGCAGCCGCACTCGCCCTTGACGTTCGGGTTGCGGAACTTGAACGCTTCGTTCAGGCCGTCCTTGACGAAGTCCACTTGGGTACCGTCGATCAGGCCGAGGCTCTTGCTGTCCACGACGATCTTGACGTCCTTCTCGTCGAACACGACGTCGTCGGCCTCCACCTCGTCGGCATAGTCGATCACATAGGCGTATCCGGAGCACCCGGTGCGCTTCACGCCGATGCGGAGCCCGACGCCGTGACCGCGCTTCGTCAGGTAGCTCCTGACCCGTTCAGCCGCGTTTTCGGTCAATGACACTGCCATATTCGCCTCATCCTTAGTCTTCCGGTGCCGGAACGCCGATACGGTCCGCGCAGGCCGCGAGCGCGTCTTCGATCCGCAGCAGCTTGCCGAGCTTCTCGGTCGGGATCTCGAGCTCCCGGCGGATGCGCGGCACGTCGATTTGCCGTAAGGCCGCCGCAGGCCGGCCGTGAAGCCGCTCGGCCGCCCAGTCCGCGGCCGCGATCGTGTGCGGGCAGCCGAAAGCCCGGAACCGGACGTCCCGGATCGCGCCGTCCCGCAGTTGGACCTGAAAGCGGACCCAGACGTTCAACGACCGGTCCTCCGCTTCCCCCGCGACGAGCCCCGCGTCCGCATCCGCTCCGTCGGTTTCGCCGGCCGTGGCCGGCGAGTCGAAGCGCCGCAACACCTCGGAACTGTAATCCATAAGCGGCTCAGTAGTTTAGCGCAAAGATCAGGCAGAACACCAACGCGGCGCTGCGTCTGCGAGCGCCCGCAGCCGCGCCACCTCGGCCGCGACGCGGGCCGCGGCGTAGTCGACCTCCTCCGCCGTCGTGAAGCGGCCGATCCCGAAGCGGATCGAGCCGAGCGCGCGCGCATCCGGCAGGCCCATCGTCGACAGCACGTGAGAAGCCTCGGGGCTGTCGGACGTGCAGGCCGAGCCCGCGGATACCGAGATCTCGCGGATCGCGCAGCGCAGGCTTTCGCCGTCGACGCCCGGGAACGCGACGTTCAGGATGTGCGGTGCGCCGCTGTCGAGGTCGCCGTTGACGCTGGCGCCGTGGATGGCCGCGAGCCCGCGCCACAGCCGCAGGCGCAGCTCGCGCAGGCGCGGCCCCTCGCCGGCCGGGTCCGCCAGCGCGTAAGCGCTTCCCATGCCGACGATCTGGTGGGTCGGCAGCGTTCCGGGCCGAAGGCCCCGCTGCTGCTCGCCGCCGTGCAGCTGCGGCTCGAGCCGCACGCCCGGCCGCACGTACAGCGCACCGACGCCTTTCGGGCCGCAGGCCTTGTGAGCCGTCAGCGAGCACAGGTCGATGCCGGCGGCGCCGATGTCGAGCGGCACCTTGCCGACGCTCTGCGCCGCGTCGACGTGCAGCAGCACGCCGCGCTCGCGGCAGAGCCCGGCGAGCGCCGCGACGTCCTGCACCGCCCCGGTCTCGTTGTTGACGTGCATGACCGAGACGAGGGCCGTTCGCGGACCGATCGCTTCGGCCACGGCTTCCGGCCGCACGACGCCGCGCGTATCGCAGTCGACCCAGGAGATCTCGCAGCCGGCGGCCTCGAGCGCGCGGGCCGTGTCGAGCACGGACTTATGCTCGATGCGGGTCGTGACGAGTTGCCGGCGTTCGGCCGGCGCGTCGGCCAGCACGCCCTTTAGCGCCAGGTTGTTCGCTTCGGTCGCACCGGACGTGAACACGAGGCCGGCGGGCTCTGCCCCGACGCGCGCACAAACGCTGTCCCGCGCCTGCTCGACGAGCCGCATCGCGGCGGCGCCGTGCCGGTGCGCCGATGACGGGTTGCCGAACGCGCCGTCGGCCGTCAGGCAGCGCAGCATGCGTTCCGCGACCCGCGGGTCGACCGGGCTCGTCGCGGCATAGTCGAGGTAGACGCTGCGCTCCATCACTTCTCGCGGCGACGTCGCGGCTTGCTCGGGTCCAGCGCGGACAGCATGCCGCGCAGGATGTTGATCTCGTTCTGGTCGAGCGCGGCGCGGTGGAAAATGCGCCGCAGCTTCAGCTTCATCGCGCGCGGGTGGTCCGGATGCAGGAACCCGGCGTCGGTCAGCACGCGCTCGAGGTGCTGGTGGAAGCTCTCGAGCTCGGCCGCCGTCGCGAGCGGCGCGGCGCGGATGTGATCGCCGGAGCTCGTCCGACCCGCGCGCTCGTGCTCCGCGTCGTCGTCGGCCCGGCGCGAATCGGGCACCGGGCGGGGGCGGCGCGCCATGCGAAGCTCGTAGCACAGCACCTGCACGGCCATTGCGACGTTCAGCGACGAGAAGCCCGGCTGCGTCGGGATGTGCACGAGCTGCTGGCAGCGCCCCAGGTCCTCGTTCGTCAGGCCGGACTGCTCGGGCCCGAGCACGATCGCGACCCGGTTGCCGTAGATCTCGCGCCAGACGGTCTCGGCGCACGTGCGCGGGTCGACCGTCGGCCACTCGATGCTTCTCAAGCGCGCGCTCGCGCCGACGACGAAGCCGCAGTCCGCGATCGCGTCGGCCAGAGTCTCGTGCACCGTTGCGCGCGCCAGGATGTCATCCGCGCCCGATGCGCGCGCCGTCGCCTCGTCGCTAGGGAAGACGCGCGGGCGCACCAGCGCGAGATCGGCGACACCCATCGTCTTCATCGCCCGCGCGCTGGCGCCGATGTTGCCGGGGTGCGAAGTGTCGACGAGGACTATGCGGACCGGAATTTGCATTAGGGGCTCTGGTTCGGACGTCGGTACATTTGTCTCCGGGCACGGACTATTCTACGCTGCCGCCCCGTTATGCACGGCATGGTCAACATCGCAGTTCGCGCCGCGCGCCGCGCCGGCGAAATCATGGTCCGCCAGTGGAACCAGCTGGACGCGCTGCGCGTGACGGACAAGGGGCGCAACGACTTCGTCACGCAGGTGGACCTGATGGCCGAGGAGGCGATCGTCGAGATCATCCGCGACCATTATCCGGACCACGCCGTGCTGGCCGAGGAGCGCGGCGCGGTCGGCGAGCACGAGTACCAGTGGATCATCGATCCGCTCGACGGCACGACGAACTACCTGCACGGCTTCCC
>JAFGNC010000584.1 GCA_016927175.1 Gammaproteobacteria bacterium
GTCCGGAACGCGGCTCGTTTCGTCCGGTGGGCCCCGGGGAAGCGGCCGGCACGCTCAGCCTGAAAGCGCCTGCTGCTCGATCCTGGCCCAGCTGTCTCTCAGCGTGACCGTGCGGTTGAACACGGGCCGGCCCGGCTTCGACAGCGCCGGATCGGCGTAGAAGTAGCCGAGGCGCTCGAACTGGAAGCGCTCGTCGCCGGGATCGGCCAGTGCCGGCTCGATCGCCGCATCCTCGACGATCTCGAGGGAGGCCGGGTTGATCTCCTCGCGCAGATCCTCGCCGGTCGGATACGGCACGGCGAACAGCCGGTCGTAGAGCCGGACCTCTGCCCGCGCCGCATGCCGCGCGGACAGCCAGTGGATCGTGCCCTTGACCTTGCGCGCCTCGCCGCCCGCGCCGCTGCGGGTCGCCGGGTCGTAGCTGCAGCGCACCTCGACGACGTTGCCGGCGGCGTCCTTGACGACGCTTTCGCACTTGACGATGTAGCCGTAGCGCAGGCGCACCTCCCCGCCCGGCTTCAGCCTGTGGAACTTCTTCGGCGGGTCTTCCATGAAATCCTCGCGCTCGATCAGGATTTCCCGCGAGAACGGAACCTGTCGCGAGCCGAGCTCGGGGCGGTTCGGATGGTTCGCCGCCTCGAGCCACTCCTCGGCGTCCTCCGGATAGTTGTCGATCACGACCTTGAGCGGCCGCAGCACGGCGAAACGCCGCGACGCGCGCTCGTTCAGGTCCTCTCGAATGCAGTTCTCGAGGAGCCCGAGCTCGATCACGTTCTCCTTCTTCGTGACGCCGGCGCGGCGAATGAAGTCGCGGATCGACTCCGGCGTATAGCCGCGTCGCCGGAAAGCCGCCAGCGTCGGCATGCGGGGGTCGTCCCAGCTCTCGACCCAGCGTTCGTCGACGAGCTGCTTCAGGCGCCGCTTGCTCATCTGCGTGAACATCAGGTTCAGGCGCGAGAATTCGATCTGCTGCGGCCGGTGCGGCACGGGCAGATTGTCCAGGAACCAGTCGTAGAGCGGCCGGTGATCCTCGAACTCGAGCGAGCACAGCGAATGCGTCGTACCCTCGAGCGCGTCGGAAAGCGTGTGCGCGAAGTCGTACATCGGATAAATGCACCACTCCTCGCCGGTGCGCTGATGCGCGACCTTGCGGATGCGGTACAGCGTCGGATCGCGCAGGTTCATGTTCGGGGAGGCCATGTCGATCCTGGCCCTCAAGACGCACTCGCCTTCGGCGAATCGGCCGCGCTTCATCGCGGCGTAGAGCTCCAGATTCTCGGCCACGCTGCGGTCCCGGTAGGGGCTGTTCCTGCCCGGCTCCTTCAGCGTGCCCCGGTACTCCCTGATCTCCTCCGGGGTCAGGTGATCGACGTAGGCCTTGCCGTTCTCGATCAGATGAATCGCGAGCTCGTCGAGCCGCGCGAAATAATCGGAGGCATGCGTCAGACGCTCCTCCCAGTCGAAGCCGAGCCAGTGCACGTCGCGCTTGATCGCCTCCACGAACTCGACCCCCTCCTTGCCGGGGTTCGTGTCGTCGAACCGGAGGTAGCACTTGCCGCCGAACTCCTCGGCAATGCCGAAGTCGAGACAGATCGCTTTCGCGTGGCCGATGTGCAGATAGCCGTTGGGCTCGGGCGGGAAGCGTGTCTGTACGCGCCCGCCATGCTTGCCGGCCGCCACGTCGCTCGCGACGATCTGGCGAATGAAGTCGGGGCCGGGCGTCGTTTCGGTGTTCATGGTCGCGCATTGTAATCGAGTCGCGCGGCCGATCGCTCCGTGCCGCCCCGGATGCGCACCCGTCCTTGACCTGCCGGCAGCCGGCGTCAGAATGGCCCCAAACCAGAGGAACCGACCATGCGACGACGTTCTTTCCTTTACGGGGGGCTCGGCACACTTGCGGCCTGCGGCGGAGCCACCGGCGAGCGCGGCACGGCGGGCGGCGGTGAGCGCTTCCGCTGGCGCATGGTCACCTCGTGGCCGCCGAATTTCCCGGGCTTCGGCGAGTCGGCCAACCGCCTCGCGCGCCGGATCTCGGAGCTGTCGGGGGGCAGACTCGAGATCGACGTCTTCGCGGCAGGGGAGCTGCTTCCGGCGTTCGAGGTATTCGACGCCGTCTCACGCGGCTCGATGCAGATGGGGCACAGCTCGCCGACGTACTGGCGCGGCGCGCTGCCCGCGGCGCTGCTGTTCAGCAGCGTGCCTTTCGGCATGCTGCCGGCCGAGCACGAGGCGTGGATGTACCACGGCGGCGGGCTCGAGCTGTGGCGGGAGGTATACGGCGCCCACGGCATCCGGCCGTACATCGCCGGCAATACCGGCATCCAGATGGGCGGCTGGTACAAGCGCGAGATAAACGGCCTCGCGGATCTGTCCGGGCTCAAGGTCCGGATCTCCGGGCTCGGCGCGGACGTGATAAGACGCGCCGGCGCGGTGCCCGTCACGCTGCCCGGCGCGGAGCTGTTCACGGCGCTCGCAACCGGCACGATCGATGCGACCGAGTGGAACGGGCCGTACAACGACATGGCCTTCGGCCTGCACGAGGTTGCGCAGTACTACTACTACCCGGGCTGGCACGAGCCGTCCGGCGTACTGGAGTGCCTCGTGTCGCTCGAGGCGTACGAGTCGCTGCCGCCCGACCTCAAAAACGTAATCGAGACGGCTTGCATGGCGGAGTCGACCTTCGTGATCTCCGAGTTCAAGGCGCGCAACCAGCGCGCACTTGCGACGCTGCTCGGCGAGCACGGCGTCGAGCTGCGGCGCTTCCCGGACGACGTGCTGACGGCGCTGCGCGGGCACGCCGCCGAGGCGATGCAGGCGCTGGCGGCGGCGGATCCGATCCTCGGCCGCGTCTACGACGCGTACCGCGACTACGCCGAAGCGGGCCGCGACTGGCACGAGTACTCCGAAGGGTTCTACGGCCGCGCCCGCCGCGCCTGACGAAAAAGGGGTCAGGGCCCTTTTCCATGCGGAGCCCTATTCCATGCGTCTGAAGAAGGGGTAGATCCCTCGGGTCGAAGCATTTCGGCGTTCGGCGTGGGGACGTCTGCGGCTTCCGTCGAGAAGCGAGCGTGTAGTGCTCCTTTATTCGCACCCGCAGCTGCCGTGCCGACTCGACGCTTTCCGGCAGCTGCGGCGGCACGACGGCCCGGCGCGACGGCGCCGTCAGCACCGCCGTCGCGGAGAAGGGAGCGGTCAGTGCCTTCGTTTCTCGAAGCCTGCGAGCGCAGCGAGGCAGATACTGAGAGAAAAGGAGGCACTGACCGCTCCCTTCTCCGCGGGCCGGGAAAACGGGACTGACCGGATCTTCATCGGGAAAAGGGCTCCGAGCCGGCTCGGCCCGTTCACGGCGTCAGCGACCTGGCGTCAGCGACCTTCCTCAGCCTGCGCGGGACGGCCGGCGCGAAACGCGACGTCGGTCTCGGCGAGCGTCCGGCGCAGCCATACGAACGCCGCGATGCCGAACAGCACGTGCGAGATCGCGTTGGCCAGGAAGACACCGATCAGCCCCGCTTCGCTCGACAGCACCCATGCGAGCGGCACGTAGAAGACGAACAGCTTCACGAACGTCAGCGCCGTCGCGGGCAGCGGCATGCCGAGCGCGTTGAAGCAGGCGGCCGCGACGAGCATGAAACCGAAAGCCCCGAGCGTCACGGGCACGATCGACAGGTATGCCGCCGCGGTCTCGATCACGGCCGGGTTGTCGTTGAAGATCCCGGCGAGCGGCTCGCCGGCGACCCACAGCACGGCCGCCACGGCGACGCCGTACGCGAGGCAGAATTTGCCCGACAGCCACGTCATGTCGCGAACGCGGTCGATCCGCCCGGCGCCGTAGTTCTGCCCGGCGAAGGGCGTGACCGACGAGGACACGGCGAAGATCACGATCATGACGAAAGATTCGACGCGCGACGCGACACCGTAACCGGCCACCGCCTCGGGGCCGAAGTCGGCGACCAGCGCCGTGATGACGCCGACCGTCAGCGGGTTCAGGAGATTCGCCGCGGTCGCCGGCACGCCGACATGCAGCACGCCGCGCCACGACTCCCAGATCCGCGCCGGCAGCAGAAAGCGCGCCCGGATCAGATGCTCGCGCCGGTACAGGATCGCAAGCGACGCGATCACGGTGATGCCGTTCGCGATGACCGTCGCGATCGCGGCGCCCCGCAGCTCGAGCCGCGGCAAGCCGAACCAGCCGAAGATCAGCAGCGGATCGAGAATGATGTTGGCAAGCGCCGAGATCGAAAGGATCAGCGCCGGCAGCCGCGCGTCGCCGACCGCGCGCATCGCGAAGTTGCCGACCAGCGGCAGGATCAGCAGAAAGCCGCCGAAGTAGTAAACCTCCATGTACTCGCGAATCAGCGGCAGGGTCCGCTCGTCGGCGCCGAGCAGCGTGAAGATCCGATCGAGGCTCGCGAGCCCGACGAACATGACCACGAACCCGAGCAGCGCCGCGAGCAGCATCGAATGCGTCGCGATGCGCTGCACCGTCTCGCGATCGCCGGAGCCGAGCAGGCGCGCGAGCACCGACGATGCGCCGACGCCGATGCCGAGGCCGACCGCGACCAGCGAGAACGACACCGGAAACGTGAATCCGAGCGCCGCCAGCTCCAGCGTGCCGAGCTGGCCGACGAAGTAGGTGTCCGCGACGGAGTACGAGCTCATCGCGACGAGCCCGATCAGCATCGGCGCCGAAAGCTCCCACAGGTGCTTCGCGATGGAGCCGGTGACGAGACGCGGCGCGGACGGCCGCATGGACGCGGCACCGCCGGCGCCCGGATCGGCGCCGCTGCTAGCCAACGCGCAAGGCTCGCTCAGCGGATCGTGTCGAGCTCGAACGTGAAATTGCGGCAGGCCGGGCGCAGGGCCGCTTCATCGCCCCACGCCCGATAGCTCGACTGCGTCACGGCAACCAGGACGGGGCCGCGGAAGATCTCGTCCGATAGCTCGATCAGCTCCGCGTGGCTGGTCTCGCCGATGCCGTTCACGAAAAAACAACTGACTGCCCGACCTTCCTTCGCATCGCGTATGGCCTGCCGCGGATAATTTGGACTCTGCATGATGGCCGGAACGAGCTCGGTCATCAATCCGGCCGGACTCGGCGGCCGCCCCTGCGCATCGACGGCCGGAGCGCCCTGCACCGGCGAGCACCACCAGCCGCCGCTGGCCGCCTCGGAGCGCCACGTGCCGCCGAGCGTCAACGCCCTGTCGTCGGCGACGTAAACCCTGCCGCTTCGCCGGTCGGTGAACGTGATGCGGCCGCGAGAAGAGCGCCATTGCGACAGCTCGCTCCAGCGGCGCCGGCTCGCGTCGGTGATGCGGGCGACGAAGACCTGATCGTCGTCGGCGAAGCCGAGGAACATCCGCTGATTGCCGTACGGCCCGAAGATCAGGCAGTTCCACGTGCCGACGGGATCGATTTTCGGGCGCGGCCCGTCCGCGAGCGCGGCAGACGCAGCCAACAGCATGCAAGCGGCGCCCGCGGCGCAGCGCCGCGCCCGATGGCGCCGACCCGCCCCGCTGCCGCCTGCCGCACCTATCGGCGGTCCTCCATCGTGACGCGCGGCCGCAGCCGGCGTTCGTTCAGCAGGCCCTGGATCTGCTTGACCTGCGGGGCTTCCGGCGCGATGGCGGCCGCGGACGTGACGTCCGTCAGCGCCTCGGAGTAATCGCCCTTCAGGTAATGCGCGTAAGACCGGTTGCTGTACGCGCGCCAGTTGCCGGGGTTCAGCTCCAGCGATTCGTCGCAGCGCTCGATGGCGAGATCCGCTTCGCCCTTGGCGGCATGCGCGGCGCACAGATTGGCGAGCGCCGCCGCCCGGACGAAAATCGTCGAGTCGTCCTGCTCGAGCCCCAGATTCGTCAGACGGATGCCATCGTCGTAACGCCCCGCGCGGATCGCGGTGGCACCGGCGGCCAGGTACTCGTTGCTGTCGCCAATAACGGTGCGATTGTCGGACTGGGCCCAGCCGGCAACCGCCACGACGCTGATGGCGAGGCTGCTCAAGATCGCACGGCCCATAGTTGTCACCTCGAATCGAGTATAGCATCCTGACCCGCTCCCGAAACGACGCACCGGCGCGGAGATCCGATGACCGAGACTTTCGAGGCCGAGCGGCTGATCCTCGACCGCATGCCCCGCACCGGCACGCACCGCGAGCCGCTCGAGCGCTGCGCGGGGCGGATCCTGGCGGAGGAAGTGTTCGCCGACCGGGACCAGCCGCCGTTCGACCGCGTCACGATGGACGGCATCGCGATCTCATATGCCGACTGGGCCGCCGGAACCCGCCGCTACGACGTGGTCGGCACGCAGGCCGCGGGCGCCCCGCCGGCCGAGCCGGTAGGCAGCGGCTGCTGCGCGGAGGTCATGACGGGCGCGATGCTGCCGCCCGGCACCGATACGGTGATTCCCGTCGAGCGCATCACACGGCACGGCGGCGCGGCGGAGGTCGCGGCCGACGCACCGGTCGCGCAGGGCCAGTTCGTTCACCGGCGCGGCGGCGACCGGCGCCGGGGCGCCGCGCTGCTCGGCCCCGGCCTGCGGATCGGTCCGCCGGAAGCGGCCGTGCTCGCAAGCGCCGGCGTCGCGGACGTTCCGGTTGCAGCGCTGCCGCGGGTCGCGGTCGTGTCGACGGGCGACGAGCTCGTAGACGTCCGCGACACGCCGGAGCCGTTTCAGATCCGCTCCTGCAACGACCGCGCGATCGAGACCGCGCTGCTGCGGCACCGGCTCGGCAGTGTGACGCGCGAACGGCTTGCCGACGACGCCGACGCGATGCTCACGGCCGTCGAGCGGCTGCACGCGACGCACGACGTGCTGATCCTGAGCGGAGGCGTCTCGATGGGTCAGTTCGACTTCGTGCCCGCCGTGCTCGAACGGCTCGGCGCCGAGGTCGTGTTCCACCGCATCGAGCAGAAGCCGGGGCGGCCGATGTGGTTCGGCATGTCCGGCGACGGCAAGCCGCTGTTCGCGCTGCCCGGCAACCCGGTGTCGACGCTGGTCTGCGCGACGCGTTACGTGCTGCCCGCGCTGCGGCTGTCGCTGGGCCTGACTCCTGCGCCGCTCGAGTATGCGGTGCTGACGGAGACGGTCGAGATCCCGGGCTCGATGACGCTGTTCATGCCCGTGCTGCTGCGCTCATCGGGCGCCGGCGTGCTGGAAGCGACGCCGCGGCCGACGAACACGTCCGGCGATTTCGTGTCGCTCGCTGGCACGGACGGTTTCGTCGAGCTGCCGCGCGGCACCGGGCCCTTCGGCCCGGGCACGCCGGTGCGGCTGTTCCGCTGGTGACGCGCGGCTGCCTTCAGAACCAGAACGACATGAACACCTGGAACACGTGCGCGTCGAAGCTGAGCAGCGGCTCGAGCCCTACGCCGTCCCCGCTCTCGCGCAAATCGCGGAAATCCGCGTAGTCGAACACGATGTAATCGTAGGCGACGTTGACGGTGCCGCGGTCGACGAACTTCCAGCCGCCGCGAATGACGTCGTAGGCGAATCCCAGCCGCAGCGTGCGGCTCTCGAACTCGCTGAGCTCCTTGTCGCGCGCCATGAAGTTCTGGAACCGCGAGCGGGGGAACAGGTCGCCGTAGAACTCCGCCGCGCTCTGCGAGTACAACCGCAGCTTCGCCTCGACGATCCAGCCGGAATCGAGCGGGTGCGTGTAGCCCAGCTCGAACGTGTCGGCCTCGATCGCCCACGTATCCGTGTAGTAGCGGTATTCGCCGTGCAGTGCCGCGCGGTAAGGCAGGTGATAGCGCGCCCGCACCGCGGCCGAGTCACTGGTCCGCGTACGCGGGTAGACCTCCGGCTCGAAGCTGTAGCCGACCGCGCTCTGCTCGTCGACGAAGCGAACGGATCGGTAAGGATTGTTCAGGAACCCTTCGTCCGTGATCGTCTCGAGCGACAGGCCCATCAGCAGATTGCGCGTCAGAATCTGGCTCAGGCCGAGCCGGTAGTTCTGCCGCTCGACCGTGTCGGAGAAGTCGGAGTCCCCGCGCCGGCGCACCACGTCGTCTCCGACGGAGTAGCCGAGGGACAACGTGGTCAGATCGCCGAAGAAGTCCTGGCTGATGCCGATGTTGAACGTGTCGGCGGAGTAATCGTTCTCGTCGCTCGTCGTGAGTCCGAGATTCATGATCCAGCGCTCGTGCAGGTAGTCGAGCCCGACCGAGTACTGCGTGCGCTCCTCCTTGTAGGGGCTCGCCGTCGTCACGACGTCGATCGAAGCGCTGCTGACCTTGTCCACGTAGTAGTTCGCGGACGCCGAAAACTTTTCCGCGAACTGCTTGCGCACGAGCAGCGACGGCCCCTGGATCGTGACGCCGCCGCCGTCGTAGGAGTGGAACAGCACGTCGGCGCGGTCCTCCGGCAGCACGCCGCCGCGCGCCTGCGGGAGCAGCGCTGCGCCGACCAGCACGAGCAGTGCGGCGCGCATAGCGGCCCGTCTCGATGCGGCCGGCGCGGTGCCTGCGCTCGCGCCGGGCTCAGTTGCAGCCACACCCGCCTCCGGCGCTGCCCGTGGCTCCCCTCGCACCCTCACGCGCCTCGTACACGTGGTGCATGTAGGCGCTCGACACCGGGTCGCGATCGAACGACATGATCGGATCCGCGATGCGGTCACGCTCATAGGGCTTGACCCACGGCTCCGCGGCGCAGCCGCCGGCGCCGAGCAGCACGGCCGCGAGCACACACGCGAGCGCCGCGCGAGACGCGCCGCCGGCGCGCGCGGTTCGTCCGGCCGCGGCGGCGCCGCGCCGCGCCGCCGCCCTGCTTCCGCCTGGAGTCATTCCCGCAGCAGCTCCCGAATCTGCGTCTGGTATTCGTTCTCGTAGCCCGGCTGGTAGCCGTGATGGACGTACCGCACGCGGCCCTCGCGGTCGACCATGACGGTGCTCGGCATCGCGACGACGTCGTACAGCTCGCTGACGCGGTTGGCCGGGTCGAACAGGATCTCGAACGACACCGGCGTCTCCTCGAGGAATTTCAGCGCGCCCTTCTGGTCGTCCTCGACGTTGACGCCGAGCAGCGTGAA
>JAFGNC010000120.1 GCA_016927175.1 Gammaproteobacteria bacterium
CGGAGTCGGCCGACGCGCTGACGAACCGTGTCCGTTTCGGCGTCGAGACCGGGCGGCTGCGAGGCACTTCCCTGCTTGCCGAGGCCGTCTGGCTCGAGGACGTCGTCGACGATTACAACAGCACAACCAACGGAGAGCTCGGCTATCCCGTCGTCGCCGACCCGGGCGACATCGCGACCGTGAATCGCTTCGCGCTGACGAACGAGTCGCTCGAGGGCACGACGCTGACGCTCGGCCGGCAGCGGATTGTGCTCGACGACGCCCGCTTCGTCGGCAACGTCGTCTGGCGGCAGAACGAGCAGACCTTCGACGGGCTCAGAGCACGCGTCGCCCGCAACGGCTGGGCGGCCGACATGACGTATGCGAACCAGGTCAACCGGATCTTCGGCCCCGATTCCGCAGTCGGGGAGTGGGAAGGCGACATGGTGCTCGCCAACGTCTCGAGGGAGTTCGACTGGGGCAAGGTCGTCGGCTTCGGCTATCTGCTCGATCTCGACGACGCGGCCGCGGCGTCGACGGACACGTTCGGGCTGAAGCTGCAGGGCTCCGCTCCGCTCGGCAGCGTGACGGGCACGTACACGGCCGCCGTCGCGCGACAGTCGGATCGCGGCGCGAACCCGGCCGACTTCGACGAGAGCTACTACCTGCTCGAGCTCGGGGTCGCGCTCGACAGGACGAGCGTCGCGCTCGGGCACGAGGTGCTCGGCGGCGACGGCACCGTCGCGTTCTCGACGCCGCTCGCGACGCTGCACGCCTTCCAGGGCTGGGCCGACAAGTTTCTCGCGACACCTGCTGCCGGCATGGAGGACAACTATGTCAAGGTCGGTTACGCGCTCGGCGCCAGGGGGCCGTTCGAGAACCTGAGCGCGCTCGGCTTCTTTCACCAGTTCAGGGCGGACGCGGGCGGCGCGGATTTCGGCGACGAGCTGGACGTGATGCTCGTCGCGCGCCTGGCCCGCATGACCTACACGCTGAAGTACGCGAGCTACCGGGCGGAGGGGCTTTTCACCGACACCGACAAGCTCTGGCTGTCGATGGACTTCGCGTTCTAGGCCGACGCATGGCCTTCGCACAGACCGTCACGGATACCGCGAGTGCCGCCGACCCCGTCGGCCGCGTCGTGGTCGTCGGCAGCGGGCCGGCCGGCGTCGCCTTCGCCGAGCAGCTGTGCCGGCACGATCCGGAGCGTCCGATCGTGCTGCTCGGCGACGAGCCCTACAGGCCCTACGATCGCGTCCGGCTCACGTCGCTGCTCGCGCGCGAGCTCGAGCCGAACGCGTTGTACGCCGGTATGCGGCTCGAGCAGCGCCGCAACGTCGAGGTCCTCGCGAAACATCGAATCGTCCGGATAGATCGAGCGGCCAGGATCGTCCACGACGCGCGGGGCAATGCCTTCCCCTACGCGGCGCTCGTGCTGGCGACGGGTTCGCGGCCGCGCGTGCCCGACATCGCGGGCATCGACCTGCCGGGCGTGTACGTGTTCCGCAGCATGAGCGACGCGGAGCGGCTGCTCGCGCGGCAGGTTGCGAGCCGCGCGACCGTCGTGATCGGCGGCGGACTGCTCGGTCTCGAAGCCGCGCGCGCGATGCGGCGGTTCAACACGCGTGTGCACGTCGTCGAGCACGAGTCGCGCCTGATGTTCCACCAGCTCGATCAGGAAGGCGCGGCGCTGCTCGGCCGGCACGTCGAGCGTCTCGGCATCCGGGTGCGCGTCGGCGCGCAGGTTCGGCGCATCGTCGGCAGCCTTCGTGCTGAAGGCGTGCTGCTCCGAGACGGTAACGTGATCGCGTGCGACACGATCATCGTCGCGACGGGAATCGTGCCGAACGTCGAGCTGGCGCGGAACGCGGGCATCGCCGTCGGCCGCGGCATTCGCGTGGACGATCGAATGCGCACGTCCGACCCGTCTGTCTATGCGATCGGCGAGTGCTGCGAGCACCGGGACGTCGTCTACGGGCTCGTGGCGCCCGGGCTCGAGCAGGCGGCGGTCGCGGCCGGCAATGTCGCCGGAGTGGACGCGCGCTATGCCGGATCGATCCTTGCGAGCAGCCTCAAGGTCGTCGGCTGCCCCGTATTCAGCATCGGCGACGTCGGCGACAGCGCGAAGCCTTATAGAGCCTACACGTATCGAAGTGCCGAGCGGTATCGGCGGATCAACGTCCACCGCGGGCGCGTGATCGGCGCCGTCGCCGTCGGCGCGGCCGGCGACGGCGGGGCGGACTTCTCGAGGCTGCGCGCCGTCGGCACGGAAGGGCGGCGCATCTGGCCGTGGCAGCTGGCGCGCTTTGCGCGGTGCGGCGAGCTGTGGAACGACGGCGGCAACGACGTGGGCTCGTGGCCCGCTGCAGCCGTCGTCTGCACCTGCCGCGGCGTCACGCGCGGCGCGCTGGCCGAAGCGGTCGCGGCCGGCGCGGCGACTGCCGAATCCATCGCCGCCAGCACCGGCGCCTCGACGGTGTGCGGTTCGTGCAGGCCGCTCGTGGATCGCCTGCTCGGCGCCGGCGCTCGCGCCGCGCCGACGCTCCCGAGGACGCTGCTCGCCGGCGGCGTCGCGGCTGCGGCCGTCGCGCTGGCCGCCTCGATCGTATCCGTGCCCTACCAGGACAGCGTCGGCGGCGGCGCGACGGGTGTAACGTGGCGCTGGGACGTGGTCTGGAGAGAGTCGCTGTACAGGCAGATCAGCGGCTTCTCGCTGCTCGCGCTGGCCGCGCTCGTGTCTACGCTGTCGCTGCGCAAGCGCATCCGGCGCTTCACCTGGCTCGCATTTCCGAGCTGGCAGCTCGCGCACGTGCTCGCGGGCCTTGCGGCGGTGCTCGTGCTGCTCGTGCACACGGGGTTTCGCGCCGGTGCCAATCTGAACTTCGCCCTGACGTTCTGCTTCACGGGCGCGGTGCTGACCGGGGGGCTCGCCGGCGCGGCAACCGCGCTCGCGCGGCGCTTCGACGGCGGGCCGCCGCGCACGCTGCGCAGGGCCGCGCTCGCGGCGCACGTGCTGCTGCTGTGGCCGCTGCCGGTGCTGCTCGGGTTTCACGTCCTGACGGGGTACTACTTCTGAGCGGCGGTCGCGCGATCGGGTGGCTCGGCAGATATCGGCTCTGGCTGCTGTGGGGCGCCGGCACGATGGGGCTCGCGGCGATTCTGGCCGGAAGGCTCGGCGGAGAAGACCGGCGGATCTTCGTTCCGGGTGCGACGACGGACGGTCACTATCAGATCGAGATGGCCTGCACGGCCTGCCACACGGCGAGCTTCGCGTCGAGAGACGATCTGCAGGCCGCGTGCGAAGGCTGCCACGCGGACGCGCTCGATGCGGCGCGAGACTCGCACCCGAAATCGAAGTTCACCGACCCGCGCAACGCCGATCGTACGGCACTGCTCGACGCGCGCTACTGCGTGACCTGTCATGCCGAGCACGAGCCCGCCGCGACGCACTCGATGGGCCTGACCGTCCCGGAGGACTTCTGCGTGCTGTGCCATGCGGGGATCTCGGACGAGCGGCCGACGCACGACGGCTTCGAGTTCACGACCTGCGCGTCCGCGGGCTGCCACAACTTTCACGACAACACGGCGCTGTACGAGGACTTCCTGCTGAAACACGCCGAAGCGCCGGCCGTCGTCCCGGGCGGCGCGATACCGGAACGCAACTTCGCGAGCATCGCGCGTTACGTCGAGACCTACCCGATCGACGCGTATCCGCTCGCGGCGCTGACCGCGGCCGACGCCGATGCACCCGCCTCAGCGCAACTCTCGCCAGCCTCGGCCCCACCGCGCGGCGCCGGCGCCTCCGCCGCGGCGGGCTTCGATGCGGCGCTGCTCGAATGGGAAGCAAGCGCGCATGCCGCTAACGGCGTCAACTGCACGGCATGCCACGCCGGCGCCGGCGCGTGGTCCGCCCGTCCGGGCTACGAAGCCTGCGGCGCGTGCCACGCCGAGGAAGCCGCCGGCTTCCGCCAGGGCCGGCACGGCATGCGCGGCAACGCGGCGGCGCTCGGCGTCGAGCTGCCGCCGATGCCGGTCGCCGAAGCGCGCCTGCCGATGAAAGCCGAGCCGCGCGACGACGCCGTGGATTGCGGCAGCTGCCATCCGGCGCACGAGTTCGATACGGCCTTCGCGGCCGTCGACGCCTGCCTCGGCTGCCATGACGACGAGCACAGCCTCGCGTATCCGAGCTCACCGCACGCGGAACCCGGAAGCGACGCCCGGGCGGGGCGCGTGACGTGCGCGACCTGCCATATGCCGCGTGTCGAGAAATCCTACGAGTGGGGCGCTTACGTCCACGTTCTCGTGCAGCACAACCAGAGCGACGGCCTGCGGCCCGCCGAGAAGATGATTCGAAGCGTCTGCATCGAGTGCCACGGTCTCGGCTTCAGCATCGACGCGCTCGCAGACGCCGAGCTGACCCGCCGCAATTTCGACGCGCCGCCGGGCGCGCACGTGCCGAGCATCGACCTCGCCGTCGAGCGGCGGGGCAGCGCCGCCAGGACCACCCTCAACCACGCACGACAAGGAGCGAACGAATGAAACGACCGCATATGAAACGACCGGCGATCGCCGCCGCAGGCCTCTGCGCCGCGGCTGCCGGCGCCTCTTTTCTCGCGTCGGCGGACGCCGGTGACGAGCCGGTGTTCTCGCCGAAGCAGCTCGCCGACATGCTGCATCTCGTCATGGAATCGGACCGGACCGTCTACACGCGCGTGATCGTGAACCGCCTGACCCTGCAGGACAAGGTCATCACTGCCAGCGAGCATTTCGAGGACGATCAGGCGCTCGCGCTGCCGGCGCAGATGTTCCGCTTCGGCTCGGAGATGGTCGCGTCGAAGAGCGAGGACTTCAGCTACTCGCTGCAGTCGGAGTGGGCCGTGAACAGGCAGAACATGCCGCGCACGGACGCGGAGAAGACCGGCCTCGCCTATATCGCCGAAAACCCCGGCGAGCGCTACTACACCGAGGAGGAGCTCGGCGGCGTCACGTATTTCACGGCCGTATACCCGGACGTCGCGGTCGCGCCGGCATGCGTGAGCTGCCACAACGAGCATCCGGACTCGCCGCGCAGGGATTTCGAGATCGGCGACGTGATGGGCGGCGTCGTGATCCGGATCCCGCTCGAGTGACGGCGCCACCGCTTCAGCAGGAGTAACAGATGGAAGCAAAAGACATCGCACTGGTGCAGGAGAGCTGGCAGAAGGTCGTGCCGATCGCGGATCAGGCCGCGGCGATCTTCTATCGCCGGCTCTTCGCGCTCGATCCGTCCATCGAGCCGCTGTTCAGCGGCGATCTCGAGAATCAGGGCCGCAAGCTCACACAGATGATCGGCACGGTGGTCGTGAACCTCGGCCGTCTCGGCACGATCGTGCCGACCGTGGAGGATCTCGGCCGACGCCACGTTCGGTACGGCGTCGAGCCGCGCCACTATCGCACGGTCGGCGAAGCGCTGTTGTGGACGCTCGAGCAGGGGCTCGGCGAAGCGTTCACCGCCGATACGAGGAAGGCCTGGACCGAGGCCTACACGATCCTGTCCGAGGTCATGCAAAGCGCAGCGGCCCGCAGCGAGCCGGGACCGGTGGTATCGTCCGTCTGATCCGGGCGTGCGGCGCCGCTGAGACGGCGGCGCCGATCAGGCATCATTGACCCGGCGGCGGCAGTCGCACCGCGTCTGCCGCCGCCC
>JAFGNC010000585.1 GCA_016927175.1 Gammaproteobacteria bacterium
AAAGGGATTGGAACCGCGATCATTCGCTCGCTGCTGGCGCAGGGCAAGGCTGTGAGTCTTCGGGTCTTGACGAGCAACCCGAGAGCGGCTGCCCTTTACGAACGCCTCGGGTTTCGCACCGTGCGGCGGACGCCCGAGCGCCTGTTTATGCGCGCCGAGCCGCTAACGAAGCCGTAGACGGCGGCTGACGTTGCCCGCGGGGTCCGTGGCAAAGGCCTCCAGCCGCTTGAACGGGCGGTCGAGCACGACGCGGAAGATCCCGGCCTTCGGCCGACGCACCGTCACCGTCACGCCGTCGGCAACGAACGTCACGCGCGCCGGCTCGCTGAGGGACACGCGCAGAGGGCCACGCTTCTTGACGCGCTTGAGCGTCGGCACGATGCGGTCGACGCGGACCTTGAACTCCTGCGCCACCGGCCCGGTCGCGTCTGTGATCGTCAGACGGAGCCTGTACTCGCCGTCGCGGGCCCGGCCCTCCCAGACCGCTGCCTGCGGCCCGGCAGGCAGTTCGCCCGCGATCAGCGACGCGAGCTCGGTTCCGCCCCGGAGCACCTGGAGCCAAGCCAGGGCCGGGACCGCCAGGTTGAACGAGATCGACGCCGAATCGTTGATCCCGTCGCCGTTCGGCGAGAGCGCTGTCGGGGCCACCGCAAAGCCCGAGAGCGTGCGTGAGAGAACAATGGGCGTCGCCGCCGTCAACTGCCTCCCGCCGCGCCCACGGGCGGTCAGGACGATGCGATAGCGGCCGTCGGGATAGGCGCTGCCGTCCCAGGCGAACACGTGCCGGCCGGCAGGCTTCGATCCGGAGAAGAGCTGCGCCAGCGGTGTTCCGTCCTCGGCCTGAAGGTCGACCGCCACCGTCGCTGAGCCGCTCAGGCGGTATGAGATCCGAGACACGTCCGTGAGCCCGTCGCCGTTGGGAGTGAACCCGGATGGGTCGGCCCGGACAGCGTCCAGCGTCAGCGTTCCGGTCGGTGCCCCAAGCGTCCCCGTGGCTGGACGGACGTTCGGCCCAGCCGAGATGCGGTACGTGTACGAGCCCGGCGGCGCCAGACGGGCGTCCCACGTCCATTGGACCTTCGTTCCCAGCCCGGTGCCGACGGCAATCGGCCGCTGCGTCGCGTCGAAGATCGTCACGCTCCACGGGAGCGAGGCCGAAAGCTGCGCGGAGAAGCTGACAAGTCCGCCCCGCGCGCCTTCGACCACGGGCGCATACAGCTTCGGCAGCCCGAGCGCCGAGGCTCGCCGCGCGATGGCGCCGAGCTGGCTGTACAGATTCCTGCCCGGACAGCTCGTGAAGCCGGTGTCGCGGTGGCCGGAGACAGCCGGCAGCCACACGGGCAGGCCCTTCCGAAACCGCGCGTTCCCGTTGGAGATCGACGTGATCCTCGAGAGCGGGTGGAGGTGGGCGACGTCCAGTCGCCAGGCGATCAGCCGGCTGACTGCCTCACGCGCGGCGGCCGGCAGCGCCGCGCTGTCGTAGTTTCCGAGCACCGAGATCCCCACCGAGCCGGTGTTGAACCCCTGCGCATGCGCACCGATGACGTTGCGCTCGATCCCGCCGTAGCGCCCCTCGAAAATCTGGCCGAAACGGTCGACGAGGAAGTTGTAACCGATGTCGTCCCACCCGTTGCCCTGCACGTGGTAGACCTGAATGCCGCGAACGATCGCCGCGGATTGCGCGGGCGAGGACCCCGCCGCACCCGCCGTGTGGTGAACGATCGCGTTGAGCAGCACGGGCGCGTAGTCGGGGTTGTCCCGCCGAATCCGCTCGTTCGCGCCCCAGGCCTTGCGCAGGATGATCTTCGGCGAGCCGGCCGTCTGCAACGACCGCTCCAGCATCGGCTCCTCGGAGCTCCAGACGAAGTGGGCACGTACACGCTGTACTCGTCCCCGGGTGCGCACCTGCACCCGCTCGGACGTACCCGTCCACCACGGATTGCCGAGCCGCCATGCGCGCATCCGGTGCGCTTCGTCGGTGCCGCGGTCGGGAAGATCGTCGGATTCGGCGTCGGCCTCGTGCCAGGCGGTCCAGCCCTTTGAACCGTGAACGCGGAAGTAGACCCGGCCCGGGCCCTGCCAGTGAAGGCCGAGCATGTTGAACCTGGTCGGCGCGTGGGTTGCGGCCAGCGTGCGGACGCCGTCGACCGGGAGCTCCCGCGTCACGAGCGTCGCTTCGCCCCAGGCCGTGGCCGGGAAGGCGAGCGCGACGATGACGGCAGCGAGCAGTTTCATCAGAGACGCCCAGCCTAGGTTGGCAGCGGGGATCTCACGCCGCAAGGCTCTTGATACGATCCTTACACCGTGAAAAGCCGCGCTCTGCGGGCAGTTTTGGCCGCGTTCGCGGTAGCCGCGGTCGTTCCTTCCGCGTACGCCGCCACCCCGCCCCGAGTCCGCGCGGTCGAGTTCGACAACGACGTCAACCCGGTCACCGCCGACTACGTCGTCGGCGAGATCGAGCGCGCGAACGAGAAGCGCTACGACGCGGTCGTCATCCTCCTCGATACGCCCGGCGGCCTGTCCGACTCGATGAAGGACATCTACGAGGCCGAGCTGGCCTCGAAGATCCCGGTGATCGTCTACGTCTACCCCGAGGGCGCACGGGCTGCGTCGGCCGGTGTCTGGATCGGCCAGGCCGGCGACATTCTCGCGATGGCGCCGCAGACGAACATCGGCTCCTCGACGCCGATCAGCGTCGGCGGTGAGGACATCCAGGAGGACCTACGTCGAAAGGTCGTCAACGACGCGGCCGCATCCCTTCGCGCGCTCGCCCGGGAGCACGGCCGCAACGTCAAATGGGCGGACGCTGCCGTCCGGCGCGCGTCGAACCTCAACGCCCGTGAGGCGCTCGAGCAGAACGTGATCGACGTGATCGCCCCCAACCTCCCGGCCTTGCTGAACAAGATCGACGGGCGCGAGACGAAGCCGAAGGGCCTCGTCCTGCACACTGCCGGCGCCCAAGTGGATTACGTCGAGATGTCGCTCTGGAAGCGCATCCTCGACACGCTGATCGACCCGAACCTGATCGTGATCCTG
>JAFGNC010000586.1 GCA_016927175.1 Gammaproteobacteria bacterium
AGGCGTGGCGCTTCTTCATCGTGCCCGGCGATCCGGCCAACGGCTTCGAACATCCGGAAATGGAAATGGCCGCGGCCACGTGGGATCCGAACAGCCGCTGGGACGTCGGCGGCGGCGGCACGGCGTGGAACGGCATGGCCTACGACCCCGAGCTCGACCTGCTCTACGTCGGCACCGGCAACGCGGCGCTGTTCAACTGGCACGAGCGCAGCCCCGCGGGCGGAGACAACCTGTTCCTCGCGTCGATCCTGGCGATCGATCCCGATACCGGCCGGCTCGCGTGGCATTACCAGCAGGTGCCGCGCGAAAGCTGGGACTACACGGCGACGCAGCCGATGATCCTGACCGACATGGAGCTCGACGGCGAGACGCGCAAGGTGCTGATGCAGGCGCCGAAGGCCGGGTTCTTCTACATTCTCGACCGCGAGACCGGCGAGCTGCTGTCGGCGGACCCTTACGTGCCGGTCAACTGGGCGACGCACGTCGACCTCGAGACGGGCCGCCCGGCGATCGACGAGGAGCAGGTCGACTATGAGGACGGCCCCGTTTTCGTCGTGCCGTCGGGCATGGGCGGGCACAGCTGGAATCCGATGGCGCTGCACCCCGGCACCGGCCTCGTGTATATCCCGGCCATCGAGGGCGGCGCGATCACCTACGACCCGACGGACGGCCATGTCTACCGTCCGAAGCAGGCGAACTCCGGCAACAGCACGCTGTTCGGCGACATGCTGCTTGCGGATCCGGAAACTTATCCGGAGCCGCTGCGCTCGAAGCTGCGCGAAGTGCAGCAGGCCGGTGAGCACGAGTCGCGCGCGGTGCTGAAAGCGTTCGACCCGCGCACGGGCGAGGTGCGCTGGGAGCAGGAAGGCGTCGGCTGGTGGGACCGCGGCGGCGTGCTCGCGACGGCGGGCGGGCTCGTGTTCCAGGGCACGGACAGCGGGCATTTCCGCGCCTACGACGCTGAATCGGGCGAGACGCTGCTCGACATCGAGGTCGGCACGTCGATCATGGCGGCGCCGATGACCTATTCGGTCGACGGCGTGCAATACGTCGCCGTCATGGCGGGCTGGGGCGGCGGCGGCTGGTTCGCGCCGCACGACACGAGCGCCGTGATCCGCTACGGCAACGCGGGCCGCATCGTCGCGTTCAGGCTCGACGGCGGCGAGACGCCGCTGCCGGAGCCGGCCGACGCGATCGGCCCGATCCCGCGGCCGCCGGTCGAGCGCACGGCCTCGGCGGAAACGGTGCGCGAAGGGCAGCAGCTTTTCGCCCGCAGCTGCGCGATCTGCCACGCCAACACGGATTACGGCATGACGCCGGACCTGCGCCGCATGAGCGAGGCGACGCACGCCGGCTTCAAAGGCATCGTGCTGTACGGCGCCCGGCGCTACCAGGGCATGCCGCAATGGGACGACGTGCTGACCGACGAGCAGGCCGACGCGATTCACGCCTACCTGATCGATCTCGCGTGGCAGGCCTACGAAGCGCAGCAACGCGACACAACGGAACGGGGAGACTGAAACGTGCCGAGCCGCCACGGAACGATCGCCGCCTTCATGCTCGTCGCCTCGGCGGCATGCGCGCAGGAGCGGCTGCCCGATATCCGCATCGACGACACCGACGTATACCCGGAGAGCGTGACCTCTACCGCCGACGGCACGGTCTACGCCGGCAGCGTGAAGGGCAATGTCTACCGCGCGCCGCCGGGCGAGCCCGTCGCCGTGCCGTGGATCCGCACGAGCGAAGAGAACGGCATCCTGACGATCCTCGGTGTGTTCGCGGACGAGCGAAGCGGCACGTTGTGGCTGTGCTCGGTGCCGAATTTCTTCGGGCCGGAACGCTCCGAAGGCGTCAGCAGCCTGATGGCGTTCGATCTCGAAACGGCAGAGCAGAAGGCGGTCCATCCCTTCCCGGCGCCGGCCTCCGCCTGCAACGACATCGCGATCGCGCCGGACGGCAGCGCTTACGCGACCGACACGCCGAACGGGCGAATTTTTCGAGTCGCCGGCGACGGCGCTCTCGAGCTTTACGGCGAGGACGAGGCGCTGGTCGGCGTCGACGGCATCGCTTTCGGCGCGGACGGCACCCTCTACGTCAACAACGTCAGAACCAACGAGATCCTGCGCGTCGACACGGACGACCGCGGCGACATGACGGGCCTGACGACACTGGCGCTGTCGCACGAGCTCGGCGGGCCGGACGGCTTCCGCCACCTCGGAGGCAACCGATTCCTGCAGGCGGAAGGCCAGATCGGCCGCCTCGGCATCGTGACGATCGACGGCGACTCGGCCGCGCTGGAAGTCCTGACGGACGAGCTGACGTCATCGCCCGGCGCGACGGCGGTCGGCGACACGGCTTACGTGATCGAGAGCCAGATCGGATATCTGACGAACCCGGAGCTGCGGGGCCAGGAACCTGGACCGTTCATGCTGCATGCCGTGCCGCTGCGCTGACCCTTCGGAAAGGGGTCCGAAAAGGGGTCAGGGCCCTTTTCGGGCGGAAAAGGGGTCAGGGCCCTTTTCGGGCGCGGGGCCCTTTTCGGGCGGATTGGAATGAGGAGACGACGCCAAATGAATAGCAGGGCGCTAACCCCTTTCACGGCCGCGCTGATGGCCTCCGCGGCCCTCGCGCAGGCACCTGGCCAGCCGAGCGCCGTGCTCGACGTCGACTGCGACTACGAGTGCCTGATCGACTTCACTCACCGTTACGTCGACGCGCTCGCGCATCGGGATACGACCCGCGTCGAGCTCGGGCCGCATGTGCGCTTCACCGAGAACAACGTCGAGATGCCGCTCGGTAACGACGGCCTGTGGGGCACGGTCAACGCGGTATGGCCCGACGCGCTCGAGGTCGCGGACGAGCGGACCGGGAACGCCGCCTGGTTCGGCATCGTCGAGGAACACGGCAACCCGGCTTATCTCGCGTTCCGCATCAAGGTCGACGGCGGTGCGATCACCGAAATCGAAAGCATCGTGAACCGCCTGCCGGACATGCCGAAACCTTTCGGCGACCCGGAGCAGCTCTATCACGACCCTGCCTTCCACGAGATCCTGCCTCCCGAGGAGCGGCGGTCGCGCGAACGGCTCGTGGCCGTCGCGGACGGCTACTTCAACACCGTCGAGCTCAACGACGGCGTGATCTTCACGCCGTTCCACGAGGACTGCGCGCGCGTCGAGAACGGCATCCGCACGGCCAGCGCGCAGAGCGCCGCCGAGACGGTCGAGGGCGGCAGCGGCGCGGCCGCGATCGCGCAGGGGTGCGTCGAGCAGTTCGAGCTCGGCATCTATCGCATCAACAAGCGCATCCGTGAGCGGCGCTATCCGATCGTCGACGAGCAGCGCGGCGTGGTCGTCGCCACGGGCTTCTTCGACCACGCGAACGAGTTCGACCGCTACACGCTGACCGACGGGCGCGAGATGCGCACCGTGCTCAAATGGCCGAACTCGATCACGCTGCTCGAGGCGTTCAAGATCAAGGACGGAAAGATCCATCGCATCGAGGCGGTGTTCACGTACGTGCCCTACTTCATGCACTCACCGTTCGCCCGGCCGAACGACTGGCAGACGCGATGAGGGCGGGCGACACGATGGATACCTCGATGACCGAAGCGATGACCAAAGCCCTCACCGGGCCGATGACGGCGCTTGCGCTGCTGCTCCTCACCGCCGCGCCGGCTGCCGGTCTCGCGCAGAGCACGGCAGAGCCGCCGGCCGGCTCGGGGGGCGCAAGCTGCGACCGCGCCTGCCTGCTCGACATCGCCGACCGCTACGTCGACGCGCTCCTCGCGAAGGACTGGTCGGACCTGCCGTGGGCCGAGCGCGTGCGTCACACGGAGAACGACGTCGCGCTGATGATCGGCGAGGGCCTGTGGGGCACGGCCACTAAGGTCGACGAAGATCCCTTCACGCTGGCGGACCCGACGACGGGCAACGTGCTGTGGCTCGGCATCGTCGAGGAGCACGGCGACGCAGCGTATTTCGGCCTGCGCCTGAAGATCGTGGACAGCCGGATCGCGGAAGTCGAAAGCGTGCTCGCCCGCGAAGGCACGCCGGCGCACTTTGCACCCACCGACGGCTACGGCGTCGACTCCGTCTTCGGCGAGACTCTGCCGCCCGCCGAGCGGCGGCCGCGCGCGCGCATGATCGCGCTGGCGGAGGGCTACTACGACACGATGCAGCTGAACGACGGCGCGCTGCTCGGCGAGTTCTCGCCCGACTGCACGCGGGTCAGTAACGGCGTCACGACGACGGAAGGCGATTACCTCGGCGGCAACGTGTCTGTCGAAGGCTGCCGGGCGCTGTTCGAAATCGGCTATTACAAGCCCGTCGACCGCGTGCGCGCGCGCCGCTACCCGATCGTCGACGAGGAACGCGGCATCGTCGTCGCGTTCGCGATGCTCGACCACGCCGCGCGCTACGTCGACTACCGGACGCTCGACGGCCAGGACCTGAAGATCCCGGTCGAATACCCGAACTCCCACCGCGTCGTCGAGCTGTTCAAGCTCCGGGACGGTGCCGTCGAGCGCGTCGAGGGAATCGCCGTGTTCCAGCCTTACCTGATGCCGTCGCTCTGGAGCGACTGACGAGCGCTACGCCGCGACCCAGTTGCCGTGCACCTGCGGGCGCAGCCGCATCGGCAGCTTGATCCGCGCGATCGGGCCCTTGTCGATGCGCTCGGCCTCGAGCAGCACCGCCTCGGACAGGTACCGCTCGTGGTCGTCGACGACCAGCGCCAGATAGCCTTCGTGGCCCGGCAGTTTCGACGCGATGTGGATCGGCTCGCTGAACGCATGCGTCGGCCCCATCGTGAAGGTCGTCGTGCGCCCGTTGCCGGGCTCGATCCGCACCAGAGTGTTGAAGCCTGCGCCGACGGGACCGTGCACGTACAGCGGACCGAGCGTCGGATCGACGATCGCGTAATACGCGATCTCGTGCTCCTTCATCAGGTATCGATCCGCCACGCGCGGCATGTCGCCGCCGGGCCCCACCCTGTCCTCGTCGAAGGTCTCGCCCGGCTTCGACAGATCGAACGTCCAGCGCGTCAGCGCGCCTTCGAGCTCGCGCGGGTCGTACGGCAGCTTCGATTCCTCGGTGATGAACGGGAACGGATTGACCTTCGAGTAGCAGGCGTCCACGACGACCTTGTTGCCGTCGGTAAACGCGTTCATGAAATGGAAGACCGAGCAGGACGGCCTGCGGAACCAGCGAATGTCCTCGACGCTTCCGTCGCGCGGCATGATGCCGATGCAGCTTTCCCTTTCCGGCTCCCAGATCCAGTGCGGCCCGCCGGCCTCGATGCGCTTCAGATCCGCGGTGATCGGCATGAACGGCAGGACGATGTGCTCTTTCGTGACGGCGAAGTCGTGCATCAGGGCGCAGTACGGCCCCTTGAACCACTCCTCGCGCACGAGCTGCCCGTCGGCGTCCGCTTTGCAGACCGCAACGTCGCGCGTCGCGAGGCCGGACGCTTCGTAGCCGAAGAAATACAGCTCGCCGGTTTCCGGATCCCAGCGCGGGTGCGCCGTCATCGTCTGGCTCCTGAGCTTGCCGCCGTAGTCGAATTCGCCGCGAGTCTCGAGCGTGACCGGGTCGATCTCCATTGCGCGGCTGTCTTCCTTCAGCGCGAGCAGCCTGCCGCCGTGCCAGACGGGCGTCGTGTTGGCCGCGCCCCGCCTGTGCCCCCGCACGCTCGGATCGTCCGTGAACGGATTGCGGTAACGGCCGTGCAGCGAGCGCCTCGCCGCACGGGTGTCCAGCAGCCGCTCCGTCATCACGTAGCGCATCTTGAAGTCGACGTGGCCGTCTTCGAATCGGAACAGGCTGACCATGCCGTCGCCGCTCAGAAACGTGTCGTAGCCGAGCATCGGCGGATACTGCGGATCGGGCACGGAGCGGTACCAGGAGCCGCTGATCTCGCGGGGAACCTCGCCCTCGATGACGAGATCGTAGATGTCGCATTCCATGCGCACCGGCTCGTTGTAGCCGGTGAAATCGGGATGGTTCGGGAAGGGTCCGGTCACGTTCGGCACTCCGCGATGTAGCTTCTGAATCGAAATTCGCCGCTGCTGCCCGGGCCGGCGCCGCGGCTTCGGAGCGGCGGGCGTGCCGGGAGACGGCGCCGACACGATAGCATACCGCCCGTTTCCCTACGGGCGTCTGCCGGAGGCCTCGGCGGCTCGGGCAAAGGCGCCAGGCTCGGGGCTGCTCACGCGCGCCCGTGCGGTGCTCGCGGCCGGACTCCCCGCCGGCCCTTTACCTGAAGTCAGGTTGAGGTCTTAAACTCTGTCGCACGTGGACGCTGCTGCGCGGTCGCCGGTCGGGCAGCGCGCCGGAGCCTCCGGGGCCGAGACCGCCCGCGGGCGCCACGTCATCACAGGAGTTTCCGGATGTTCCGCTTCTTCGAAAACCTGATAGACCCGTTCCCGCGCGAGGAGCCGCATCCGCCCCCGCGCGGGCTGCTCGCGTTCCTGTACTACTACTCGCGGCCCGTGCTGCCGTGGCTCGCCGTGCTGTCCGTGCTGACGGCGATGGTCTCGACCGTGGAGGTCGCGCTGTTCGGCTATATCGGTTCGCTGGTGGACTGGCTCGCCGATGCGGACCGCGAATCGTTCTTCGCCGAGAACGGCGCGCGGCTGCTCGCGATCGGCGTCGCGATCGCGGTTGGCCTGCCGCTGCTGGTGCTGGCGCAGTCGCTGCTGCTGCACCAGGCCATCTTCGGCAACTACCCGATGCTGGTGCGCTGGCTCGCCCACCGCTACGTGCTGCGGCAAAGCATGCGGTTCTTCCAGGACGAGCTGGCAGGCCGGGTTTCGCAGAAGATCATGCAGACGGCGCTCGCGGTGCGCGAGACCGTCACGACGCTGCTGGACGTCATGGTGTACGTCGTCGTGTACTTCACCGGCGCCGTGATCCTGATCGGCAGCGCGGATCTCGTGCTGGCCACTCCGCTCGTCGCCTGGCTCGCCGGCTACGTCGCGTTGCTGCTCTACTTCGTGCCGCGGCTGCGCGCGGTCTCGATGGCGCAGGCCGATGCGCGTGCGACGATGACCGGCCGGATAGTCGACAGCTACACGAACATCCAGACGATCAAGCTCTTCGCGCACACTTCGCGCGAGCAGGAGTACGCGCGCGATGCGATGAGCGGCTTCATGACCACCGTGCACCGGCAGATGCGCCTGGTCACGAAGCTGACGGTCTCGCTGCAGACGCTGAACGCGCTGTTGCTCGTCGCGGTGGCCGGGCTCGCCGTGTGGGCCTGGCAGCAGGCGCTCGTCACGCTCGGCGCGATCGCGGTGGCGGTTGCGCTCGTCATGCGCCTGCGCTCGATGTCGAACTGGATCCTGTGGGAGGTCGCCGGGCTGTTCGAGCACATCGGCACCGTCCAGGACGGCATCACGACCGTGGCGCAGCCGCTCACCGTCAGGGACAAGGGAGGCGCCCGCGACCTCGCCGTGACACGCGGGCGCATCCGCTTCGAGCACGTCGGCTTCAACTACGCGGCCGAGACCGGCGTCATCGACGATCTGACCCTCGAGATCCGGCCCGGTGAGAAGGTCGGGATCGTCGGCCGCTCCGGGGCCGGCAAGTCGACGCTCGTGAACCTGTTGCTGCGATTCTACGATCTGCAGTCGGGCCGCATCGCGATCGACGGCCAGGACATCGCGGAGGTCACGCAGGAGTCGCTGCGCCGCCAGATCGGCATGGTGACGCAGGATACTTCGCTGCTGCACCGGTCGATCCGGGACAACATCCGGTACGGGCGGCCGGACGCCACCGAAGAGGAGATCGTCGAGGCCGCGCGCCGGGCGCATGCGCACGAGTTCATCGGCGAGCTGACGGATCATCAGGGCCGCAAAGCCTACGACGCGCATGCGGGCGAGCGCGGCGTCAAGCTCTCCGGCGGGCAGCGGCAGCGCATCGCGATCGCGCGCGTGCTGCTGAAGAACGCGCCGATTCTGGTGCTGGACGAAGCCACGTCGGCGCTCGATTCGGAGGTCGAGGCCGCGATTCAGGAGCAGCTCCAGCCGCTGATGCAGGACAAGACGGTGATCGCGATCGCCCATCGCCTTTCCACGATCGCCGCAATGGATCGGCTCGTCGTCATGGACCGGGGACGTATCGTCGAGACCGGCACGCACGAGGAGCTATTGCGGGTCGGCGGCATCTATGCGGAGCTCTGGAGGCGGCAGTCCGGCGGATTCCTCGGCTGCGAGCCGGCCGAGGCGGAGATCGAGGAGCACGAGCAGCGCCTGCTCGGGACCTGAGAGCGGCGGGGTAGAGATCGGGTTCGCCGGCCTGGCGCGTCCGAGCCGGCGCCGACCGAAGCGGCGGCGTCCCGCCGGGCGGCGTCATCAGCTGTCGTTCATCGTCCGGCCGGTAGGCTGCGCCCATGCGAAATGCCAAAGCACGCCTGTCGGCGCACGTGGTCGCGGCCGCGGCGCTATCGATCGTCGCGACGTCCGCGCCGGGCGCGGGCCGCGTATGGGAAGACGCCGATCACGGCATTCGCGCCGTCCTGGTAGCGGACGGGCTCGTGTGGCCCTGGGACATCGCGTTCCTGCCCGACGGCGACGCGATGCTCGTGACGGAGGCGCCCGGCAGGCTGCGCATCGTCCGCGACGGTGCCGTTGCGCCCTCGCCCGCGTGGACCTCGCCGTCGCCGCGGAGCGACGACGTGCTGCACGGCGTCGTCCTTCATCCGCGTTTCGCCGAGAACGGATGGGTCTACGTCTCCTATGCCAGGAGCGGCTGGCGCGGCATCACGCTCGCGATCGCGCGCGGCCGCCTCCGGAACGACCGGCTCGTCGGCGTGCGGGAGATCTTCGTCGCCGACGCGTGGGCCGACGCGCTGCACAACATCGCCGGCCGGATGGCTTTCGGGCCCGACGGAGCGCTGTACGTGTCCATCGGCGATCGCGACCGGCTGTGGGTGACGGACAACGACGAGCTCCGGATGCGCGCGCAGAGGCTCGACGACCACGTCGGCAAGGTTCTGCGGCTGACGGAAGACGGCGGCGTGCCCAAGGACAATCCGTTCGTCGGCAGACGCGGCGTGAAGCCCGAGATCTTCGCCTACGGATTCCGCAACGGCTACGGGCTCGCTTTCCATCCTGAAACGGCCGAGCTGTGGCAGGCCGACATCGGGCCTCGCGGCGGCGACGAGATCAATGTCGTCGTGCCCGGCGGCAACTACGGCTGGCCGCTCGTGTCGGCGGGCACCCGCTACTCCGGGACGGCGATCGGCGCGGGTGCCGGCACGCTGCCCGAAGCGCGAATGCCGTCGATCTGGTGGGTCCCGGCCATCACGCCGTCGAGCATCGCGTTCTACACGGCGGACGAGCTTCCCGACTGGAGCGGAAACCTGCTGGTCAGCGCGCTGAGCGGCAAGCAGCTGCAGCGCATCGTATTCGGGGAGGATGGCACGGAGCGGCTGCGCGAGCCTCTGCTCGAGGACCTCGGGCTGCGGTTTCGCGTTGTCACGCAGGGCCCCGACGGTTACCTTTACGCCGCCACCGAGAAGCGGTACGGCGGCGGCGACGCCGACGGCGCGATCCTTCGTATCGAGCCGTACTGATCCCGTTTCGACGAATGACCATACGTAACATCGAGAGGAGCGGATGACGACGATCTGCCCCCATGCCATTCCATGCGACTCGTGAGCTGGAACGTCAACGGGTTGCGCGCCTGCGCGAAAAAAGGCTTCGCCGACTTCCTTCGCGAATCGCGTGCCGACATCGTCGGCGTTCAGGAGGTCCGCGCGCGTCCCGATCAGCTCGACTCGGCGGATTGCGTGCCGCCCGGGTGGAACGCGTACTTCGCGCCGGCCGAAAGACCCGGCTACAGCGGCGTCGCGATCTACTCGCGCGCGGCGGCCGACGCCGTCGACATCGGTCTCGGCGACGCGCGCTTCGACGTCGAAGGCCGGCTGATCGTCGCGCGCTACGGCCGGACATACGTCGTCAACGGCTATTTTCCCAAAGGCAGCGGCAAGGATCGCGACAACAGCCGCGTCCCGTACAAGCTCGACTTCTACGCGGCGGCGTTCGACCGCGTGCAGCAGCTTCGGCGCCGCGGCAACGTCTTCGTCGTCGGCGATTTCAACACGGCGCACGATGAGATCGATCTGGCGCGGCCGAAGGGCAACACGAAAACCAGCGGGTTTCTGCCCGAAGAGCGCGCGGAGATCTCGCGCTGGATCGGCGCGGGCTGGGTCGACGTGTTTCGCGCCCGCCATCCCGGCGAGAGCGGCCACTACACGTGGTGGCGGCAGTGGGGCGGCGCGCGGGAGCGTAACGTCGGCTGGCGTATCGATTACGTGCTGGCTTCACCGTCCGCGGCTAAGCGCGTGACCGATGCGTTCATCTGGCCGCACGTGACAGGATCCGACCATTGCCCGGTCGGGGTCGACTTCGCGTGATGCGCTGCGGCCTAGCGCAGCTGACTGTCCTTGTTTCCCCGGCGGTTGTACCCGCGGCTGCGTCCCGCCTCCGTCTTGTCGAGCTCGGCCTGGCAACCGAGGCACCGGCGAACTCCCGGCAGCGCCCGACGACGCGCCTCGGGGATCTCTTCCCCGCATTCCTCGCAGCGGCGCAGGCTCTCGCCCGACGGCAGCTTGCCGCGGGCGCTTTCGACCGCGTCCTCGACGCTGGCGTCGATCTGCTCCTGAACCGCGCCGTCGCGTGCCCAACCCGTAGCCATGTCTTCAAGCTACCCGAGCTTTATGTGCCGAGGCAACCGGCAAAGGGCGCTACTCCTCGCGCAAGGCCCGCATCGGATCGATTCGGGCGGCGCGACGCGCCGGCAGCCAGCCTGCAACAGCCGCGGTCGCGACCAGCACGGCCGCGACGCCGGCATAGGTCGGCACGTCGAGCGCGGTCACGCCGAACAGCAGCGACTCCATCAGGCGCGTGAGGATACCCGCGGCGGCGAGCCCGACCGCGACGCCGACGCCGACCAGGGCCAGGACGTGCCCCAGCAGTAATCGCTTCAGCTGCGCCGCCTGTGCGCCGAGCGCCATGCGGATGCCCATCTCCGCCGTACGCTGCGTCAGGATGTAGCTGATGACGCCGTAAATGCCGACCAGTCCGAGCAACAGCGCCATCGCGCCGGTAATTCCGAGCAGCAGCATCGTCAGCGACGTACGCGCCAGCGCGCGCGAGTGAATCTCCGCCAGCGTCTCGACGCTCGCGAGAGGCAGACCGGGATCGACGGACCAGATCGCTTCCTGAACGTCCTCGAGCAACGCTGCGGTGCCCGCGCGCTCGCTGCGCAAGACGAAAGACACCGACCGGCTCATCCATTGCGCCAGCGTGTGATTCATGGGCAGATAGAATGTCTCCGCCGCGGGCCGGTCGAGCCCTTCGTGGTGAATATCGCCGACCACACCGACGATCTCGCGCCACGGCATCGTCGGCACCATTCTGAACCGCTTGCCGAGCGCCGCCTGCGGCGAGCCCCACTCCCTTCGGGCGAGATTCGCGGAGACGAGCGCCACCGGCCGACCCTCGTAGTTGTCACGCCAGTCGAAGCTGCGCCCCGCCATGATCGGCGTCCCCAGTGTCTCGAAGAAGCCCGGCGACGCGAAGCGGAACTCGCGCGACTCGGGCGCCTCTCCGGTGGGAGGAAGGTTATCCTCGATGAAGAAGCCGCTGCTCGGGCCCTGACCGTCGAGCGGCACCCTCGACGCGAACGCGGCGGACTCGACGCCCGAAATCGCCGCGAGCCGATCCTGGATCCGGTTCTGCATCCGGACCGCGACGCTGAAGTCGGGCTGCTGCGCTTCCGGAATGCTGATGTCCACGACCTGCACGGTCGCGGGATGCGAAAACCCCGGATCGACGCCGTGCAGCGATACGTACGTGCGGATCATCAGGCCCGCGGCGACCAGCAGCACGAGCGCGATCGACACCTGCGCCACGACCAGGGCGTTGCGCAGACGGTGCTGCTCCCGCGTCGCGCTGTGCGCCGGCCCCGCTCGACCGAGCGTAGCGACGATCCGCGGCGCGGCGTGCCTGATCATCGGCAGCAGCCCGAAAAACGCGCCGGATATCAGCGAAATCCCCAGCGCGAACAGCAGAACGTTCGAGTCGATCGCGATCTCGAGCACGCCGGGCAGATCCTGCCCGGCGACGGCGAGCAGCACCGGCAACCCGACGTTTGCGAGGACGAGGCCCAACGCGCCGCCCGCGAGCCCGAGCAGCACGCTCTCGAGCAACAGGCCCCGCCCGATCACGGCCGGCTCGGCGCCGAGCGCGGCGCGGATCGCGAGCTCCCGGCCGCGCCGCTCGGTGCGCACGAGCTGAAGATTTGCGACGTTCGCGCACGCGATCAGCAGCAGCATGCCGATCGTTCCCATCAGGACCCACAGCACGTCGGCGAGATCCCGAACGAAAAAATCCTTCAGCGGCCGCAGATTCGGCTGCAGGCGCAGATCGGCGAGCGTGCGCATGTCCATGCCCGGCACGGCAGGGAACGTCTCCATCATGATCGGAATCATGCGATCGACGTCGGCGCTCGCCTCGTCGAGCGTGACGCCGGGCCTCAGTCTCGCGATGCCCTCCTCACCAAGCGGCCCGACGAATGCGATCGCACGATCCGGCTGCATCGGCAGCAGGACGTCGGCCGGCCGCTGCAGCAGGCGAAAGCTCTGCGGCAGAACGCCGATCACCGTGTGCGGCGCACCGTCGACGGTCAGGGTCCGGCCGAGCACGTCCGCCGAACCGCCGAAACGCCGCTGCCAGTAGGCGTGCGACAGCATCACGGTGCTTGCGGCGCCGGGCTGATCGTCCGCTTCTGTGAACGAGCGGCCGACAAGAGGCTCGACGCGCAGCGTCGGCAGAAACTCGTGCGTCGCGATCAGCGCCCGCACTTCCTCGGGACTGCCCATGCCGGTCACGCTGGCGGTATCCGCGCTCCACAGCGCGACGGACTCGAAAGTGCGGTTGTGCTCGCGGTAAGTGAAGTACAGCGAGGGCGACGCCGGCAACACGTTGCCCGGCATCCTCGGCGAGCGGTGGCTCAGCGCGACGAGCCGGTCGGACTCCGGAAACGGCAGCGGCTGGACCAGGACGCCGTTGACGACGCTGAATATCGCCGTCGTCGCGCCGATCGCGATCGCGAGCGTAAGCACGCTGGTCAGCGTGAACGCGGGTGCGCGGAAAAGCCGGCAAATCGTCTGTCTGAGCGGCGTCACGACCACTCCTCGCGGCACGCAGGCAGCAATGCCCAGCGCCGTGCCGTCACGTCGCCGCCCGCCCGCGTCGCGCCTGCTCCGCGATGCGCCGATCCTCCTCCTCGCGCAGCCGCAGCAACGTCTCCTCGTCGACGATGCGGCCGTCGAACATGTGGATCTTGCGATCGGCGTACTCCGCGTAGCGCGGATCGTGCGTGACCATGCAGATCGTCGCGCCGTCCGCGTGCAGGTCCATCAGCAGCGCCATGACGGCTTCGCCATTGCGCGAGTCGAGGTTGCCGGTCGGCTCGTCGGCCAGCAGGATCGATGGTTTGCCGACCAGCGCGCGTGCGACGGCGACGCGCTGCTGCTGACCGCCCGACAGCTGCGACGGGTAATGCCGCAGCCGGTGCGCCATGTTCACGCGCTCGAGCGCTTCGATGACGCGTCTCTTGCGCTCCTGCTTGCCGAGCCCCGACCGGTAGGTCAGCGGCAACTCGACGTTCTCGAATACCGTCAGGTCGCCGATCAGGTTGAATGCCTGAAAAATGAAGCCGATTTCCTTGTTGCGGATGCGGGCTCGCTGCGAATGATCGAGCTCCTCGACGGCCGTGCCGTTCAGCCAGTAGCGCCCGTCCGTCGGCGTGTCGAGAAGCCCGAGAATCGACAACAGCGTCGACTTGCCGCAGCCGGAAGGGCCTTCGATCGACACGTAATCGCCTTCCTCGATGTCGAAGTGAACGCCGGACAGCGCGTGTGTTTCGATCTCGTCGGCGTAGAAAACCTTCTTGACGTCGTCCAGGTGAATCAGCGGCCCCGCTGGCTCCCGGGCCACGGCATGCGTCTCGGCTACGGCATTCATTGGCAACAGCCCCCGATGTGTTGCGGTACAGGAATTTCTCGTTCGCGATGGCAGCGCATCAGTCCAACCGAATACGATCGTAATCGTCCCACGCCGACGTGTCCGACAGGATCACCTGGTCGCCGGGCACGAGCCCCTGCTCGACCTCGACGGCGTTGACCGACGTGCGGCCGATCTGAACCGGCACGCGCACGGCGTAGCGGCCGCCTTCGACGAGCTTGAACAGGCTGATCGTCGAGTTGGGCTGGCCGTACACGGGCCGGCCCGTGTAGACGACCCGCGGCAGGCGCTCGATCTCGATCGTGCCGTCGACGGAAAGGTCGGGGCGCGCACCGCGCGGCAGCTTGCCGGTCAGCTCGACGTCGACCTGGACGGTGCCTGCCCGCACGGCCGGATCGATTCGAATCACGCTGCCCTCGACGACGCCGTTGCGCGTATCGACGTCCACCCTCTGTTCGAGCTGCACGTCGCGCGCCTGCGTCTCGGCGATCTGCAGCTCCGCCATCAGCTCTTCAGGACGCGCGATACGCGCGATGTTCGCGCCGAGCGAGACGCGCTGGCCCTCTTCGACGAGTACCTCCTGCAGAACGCCGGGCATGCCGGCGCGCACCTGCAGCGACTCGACCTGATCGAGCCGGCGCTGGTAGACGTTGCGCGCCTGCTCGACGCGGGCGCGCTGCGACGCGATCTGCGCCTCCATGGACGCGGCGAACTGGGCGAGCCGCTCCTCCTCGATCTCGACGCGGATCCGCTGCTGCTCGGTTAGAAGCTCGGAGCGCTGATATGTGATCATCGCGACGATGCCCTCCTCGACCAGCGCCTTCTCGGCCTCGGCCTGCAGCCGGGCGCTCTCGTACTCGGCGCGGGCGAGAGCGAGCGCGGCACGCTGGTCGAGCTGCTGACTGCGCAGCTGCAGCTCCATCTCGGTCAGCTCCGCCTCGGCCGCCTCGACGGCGAAGCGCGCCTCCTCCGTCTGCTGCATCAGATCGGGGTTCGACAGCTCGGCGAGCACAGTGTCGCGTTCGACCTTGGCGCCGGCGCGCACGACGACGCGCTCGACCCGGCCGTCCGTCTGCGCCGGGATCCAGCGGATCTCCCGCGGCACCAGCACGCCGGGTCCGCGCACCTGCCGCAGCATCTCGCCTTCGCGGACCGTATCTACCCAGACGGATGCGCGAGCGACGCTCGGCGCGGCCGGCTCGAGCCGGGCGAGCACGACCGTCACGGCGACGAGGGCCAGCGTGATGCCGGCACCGATGGTCACCTGCTTGATACGTCGACGCCGCTTTCTTTCGGGGCGTGGAATGTCCATGTCATGCCGTACGCAACGAGCGTGCCAGCGGCACGCCGACGCATAACCTACTGACAGCTATGTTCTTTCCGCCTCTGCGAAGCCTTGCCGTCGCGAAACGCGTCCCGGAATCGCGGCGGCGCTTCCCAGCGGCGGGACGCCTCGCTCGAGCCGTCGGCGGGTCCGGTCAGGCAGCGAGGCTCATTGCGGCACACGCTGCTCGACCGAGGGCAGCGTGAACGTGCCTTCGTCGTCGAAGCGGCGCGTGCCGAACAGCCCGCCCTCGAGCTTCCCGCGCAGGCGGTAACGCACCTCGTTCGGGTTCTCTGCATTCACGTACGCGAAGACCTGCCGAGCCATGTCGAATGCGGAGATCGTAACGGGGATCGTGAAGACGTTCTCGCCGTAGCGCGGCACGGTGCCGACACGGTCGCTGACGCCGCTGGCGAGATTGCGGCCGTTGACGTCGAGCGACAACGCGATTCCGGTGTATTCCACCGCCACGTCGTTCGGGTTCTGAACACGGAGGGTGACCGCGAGGTTCAGCTCGAGCCCCTCGCCCGGCAGCGGCTCGATACCCGCGACGTCGACGAACAGCGGGTCGCGGTTCGGCAGGCTGACGCAGGCCGTCAGGCCCGTAATCGACAACGGGATCGACACCAGGATCGACAACAGGATCGACAGGCGGAACGGACCCAAATCGGCGTCTCGAAGTGCGGTAGCCCAGATTAACCGGGAATCGACCAGCGACATAGCGGTCGCCGCCGAAAACGCTGCGGCACGGCTGCACGTGCGGCACCGGCTCCCGACGGCTCATCCTCCGCGACACTGATAGCTCGCCCGCTCTTCCCGCACCCGCGCGGCCGGATTCCGGCCGACGATCAGCGCTGACAGCCATCCCTCAGCGGAGGGCTGCATCTGCCCGTCCCCACATCGATACTCGAACCCGTCCAGCACGATCGGATCCGGCGCGGCGTCGTCCACGCGATAACCGCAGCGCGGGATCGCCCGCCCGTCCGCCCGGCGAAACTCGAGCTCACCGTCGGCACTGCGCTTCACGCGCAGCCCGCCCTCGTGAACGAGCCGGTGGTGATGAGAACACAGCAATGTCGTGTTGTCGGCGCTCGTCTCGCCGCCATCCACCCAGTGGCGCACGTGGTGCGCTTCGACATAGCGCCGGTGGCGGCAACCCGGGAACGTGCAGCCGCGATCGCGCGACCACAGTGCCCGGCGCAAACCGACAGTCACGATGCGCTGCCTGCGCCCGACGTTCAGCGGGTCGCCGTTGGCGTTCTCCGTGACGACCGTCACCGAGCCGTCGCAGGCGAGCCGCCTGACCGTCTCGATCGGCAGCTCCGAGCGCCCCGCGCTTCCGCGGAGGGCGGCCTCGTCGACGTGCACGACGACCTGGTAGTGGTCGGCCGCAACGGCGCGAGGCACGCGCGGGTGACGGCGCAGCGCCGCGCCGCGTCGGCCGCCGTTTCTCGCGGAATCGCCGGAGCCCTCACCGCGTTGTCGCTCGGCTCCGCTAGCGCTGCCTGCGCCGGCGTCACGGCCCGGCATGTCGTCCGATGAGCTTTCCCGCCCGCTGTCATCCTCCGCGTCAGCGGCACCATCGTCCGCGCCCGCGGCGTCATCGTCGTCGTCCGCGTCATCGACGTCCTCCGCCGTCATCCCCGACAGATACGCCCGCGCCACCGCCACCAGCGCATCCGCCTGCTGCGCATGCCACCCTTCGCCGCCGAACTCCGGCCCCCTCGCCACGTCCCCGACCTGCACCGCCCGATCGATCGCCCGCGCCACGATCTCCCCCGCATCGAGCGGCACCTCGACGCTGATCGTCATCGTCCCGCGCGAGCCGTTCCGAAAGATCGACAGCGTCCGCCGCTGCCACGCCCGCCGCGCCTCCTCGACCGAATCCCGCCGCGCGTTACGGATCTGCCGGCAGCGCTCCTCGACCTGCGCCGCGTTCGCATCCAGCGCGAACGCCAGCAGCGCCTCCTCGTTCGACGCATCCGCCGCGCGTGTCAGCGCCCGTACCTTCGAATACGACACCCGCCCCTTGTCGAACGCCGCGGCAATCGCCGGCAGATCGCGCAGCGCATGCGCCGTGCGCACCTTCTCGCGCGCCGCCGACAGCCCGATCCCGCAGCGCCACGCGAGCCAGTCCGCGCAGCTCTCGAAGCTCCACTTCGCCCAGCCGAGACGATCGTCGAAATCGCGCACGAGCCGCAGCAGCGTCGAGTTGAAGGCATTCATGCCCCGCGCCAGCGTGCAGATCGCGGCGTCGAGCTCGTCAATCGACAACTTCTCGGTCGAGCCGATAACAGCGCGAGACAACGTGTTCAGGGCATCGGATTCGGTGCGGGACGACGGCGGCACGGCACTCATCGAGCTCTCTCCTGCGGGAGGGTTGCGTGACTGGTATTATATCCAGCCCCACGCGCAGTGTCTCGCAGCGCTATCTCGCCAAAGTGCCTCGAAACGCCCGAGTCGCCCCGGCTCCCGCAGCTTTCCGCTCGAGCAAGTTACCGGCGCGCTCCCTGCGGACGATCCGTCGCTGATCGTGGTACGCGCGAGCGGCTCGACAGGGTCAGCGATCCCCCCTCTGCGGCCATGCCGGCACGAAGCCGTCGCGATTCGGCATCTGCACTTTCGCGAGCGTCTCGGCGTTCATGACCTCGTCCTCATCGATGATGCCGTTCAGCGACAGCAGATACGCCGTCAGCGCGTACACCTCGTCGTTCGACAGCGACTGCGGCGCCTGAAAAGGCATCGCGCGGCGGATGTAATCGAACACCGTCGACGCCTGCGGCCAGAAGCTGCCGATCGTGCGGACCTGATTCAGGTCCGCCAGCGTGCCGTGCCCGCCGACGAGCCGGTCGTTCGGTCCGCCGGCGCCCTCCTCGCCGTGGCACGCGAGGCATTTTGCGGCGTAGACCTGCGCGCCCGTCGCGGCGTCGCCCGAGCCGGGCGGCAGCCCTTCGCCGTCGGGCTGGATGCTGATGTCCCATGGCGCATAGTCCTCCGGCGCGATCTCGACGCCGAGGCCAGGGCCCGCCTGCTGCGCCGCCGCGCCGCGCGCGCCGAGCAGGCATGCGCAGATCCCGACGGCGCCGGCCGCCACCGCGCGGCGAAAGCTGTCACGCGTAGACATTGCTCACCTCGCCGCTGTCCGCGATGCTCCACGCCTGGATCGCGTTGTTGTGGTAATTCATGCGCTCGCCGTGCTCGGCGACGATGCTGGCCCGCGTCGGCTGCACGGCCCCCGTCTCATCCACCGCGCGGCTCATCAGCACGGCCGGCCCGCCGTCCCAGCGCCACGCCATGCGGAAGCGCGTAAACGACTTGTCGAGCACCGGCTCCGTCAGCGCGGCATCGGCCCAGGTGCGGCCGCCGTCGGCCGACACCTCGACGCGCCGGATCCTGCCGAGCCCGGACCACGCAAGGCCCGTGATCTCGTACAGACCGGCCGCTCCGAGGCTCAGCCCGGTAGACGGGCTCGTGATCACGGACTTGACCTCCATCGGAAAAGTCAGAATCAGCGCCTTGCCGCCGAGCAGCACGTCCGTGTAGTGCGACGTCTCGTCGCGGGTCATGGTCGGCGCGTCCGTGACCTGCAAACGCCGCAACCACTTCACGCTCATGTTCCCTTCCCAGCCGGGCAGGAACAGCCGCATCGGGTAGCCATTCTCCGGCCGCAGCCGCTCGCCGTTCTGATACAACGCGACGATCGCATCGTCCATGATCTTCTCGAGCGGCACGCTGCGGCTCATCGCGGCCGCGTCGGCCCCCTCGGCCAGCACCCACGTCGCGCCGGGATCGACGCCTGCCTCTTCCATCAGTATCGCGAGCGGCACGCCCGTCCATTCGCTGCACGACATCAGACCATGGATCACGCCGCACGGGGCCTGCGGGGGCTCCGGACCCAGGTTCTGACCGCTGTTGCCGGAGCATTCGAGGAACTGGATCCGCGTCACCGTCGGATACCGCAGCAGCGCTTCTGTCGTGAACGTCAGCGCCCGCCTGACCGCGCCGTGGATCAGCAGCCGATGGCGTTGCGGATCGATGCTCGGAACGCCGCTGTGGTGGCGCTCGAAGTGCAGGCTGTTCGGCGTGATCGTGCCGTGCAGACGATGGTGCGGTGTGAAGGACACGCCGCTGCCGACGACGTTCGGCGTGCCGCCGACGACGCGCTGCACGTCGCTCTCGTGCTCCGAGGGCTGGCCGTACGCGCTCATGTGCGTGCCGGGGGAGCGCATCCACGGCGGAATCTCGAGCGGCTCGGCGCCCCCTGGCCGCGCCGTCATCAGGCCGAGGCCTCCCGCGCCGAGCATCGCGGCGCCGCGTGTCAGGAACAGCCGGCGGTGCAGAAGCCCGTTGCCGGCTACGATTTCAACGGCGGGATCTTCACCCGTTCCGGCGCCTTTTGTGTTCGGCATGTCCCTCCCCCGGGTCTGGCCTTTCGCTGCACTCGGCCGAGGGACTGTAGGGCCATGTCAGAACCAAGTAAACCGCGGCGCCTATACGACTTCCGCTTTGTGTATCACCACGTCCTCGGCCGGCACGTCCTGATGCATGCCCCGGCGCCCGGTCTCGACGCTCTTGATGCGGTCGACGACGTCGGTGCCCTCCGTCACGCGTCCGAATACACAGTAACCCCAGCCGTTCGACGTCGGCGCCGTGTGGTTCAGGAACTCGTTGTCGGAGACATTGATGAAGAACTGCGCCGTCGCCGAGTGCGGGTCCGCCGTTCGCGCCATCGCGAGCGTGTAGGCCTCGTTCTTCAGGTCGTTGTCCGCTTCGTTCTTGACCGGGGCACGTGTCGGCTTCTGCTTCATGCCCGGCTCGAAGCCGCCGCCCTGGATCATGAAACCATCGATGACGCGGTGAAAGATCGTGTTGTCGTAGTGGCCGTCCTGCACGTACTGCAGGAAGTTCGCCGCCGTCTGCGGCGCGCGCTGCTCGTCGAGCTCGATCGTGATGACGCCGTGGTTGGTGTGTAGCTTGACCATGTCGAAATCCCTTTAACGTGATGATGATCGGCGCGTCGTGCAGCCGCGGCGTCCGTTATGGCTCGTCGTGCCGACGTCGAACGCGGCCGCTCTTGCCCGCTTCGGCGGACCGCGCCCGCGCCTGCGGTCATGGCGCCTTCGGTCGCGGCGCCTTCGCTCGCTGCGCCTTCGCGGCTTCGGGCGCACCGAGCGCGGGCGAATCGAGCAATGCCTTTGCCGCCTCCGCGACGGACTTCACCTGCTCGGCGTTCTCGAACGCGATGCGCGCGGAGAACACGCCCGTCACGAGCAGCGTCAGCGCGTCCCCGAGCACGTTCGGCTCGCGCGCGCCCATCTCCTTGCAGAGCTTGCGGAAGCGTTTCGCGATCTCCGCGTGATGCTCGCGGATGACGTGCGCCGCGGGGTGCGCCGGATCGTCGAGCTCGACCGCGCTGTTCGCGATCGGGCAGCCGCGATGGGCTTCCTTCCTGCAGATGCGGTTCGCCAGAAGATCGAACAGCGCTTCGATCTGCGCGCGCGGCTGCCCCTGATGCGCATCGACGATCGCCTCCCACCACTGCCAGAAGCGGCGGGTCTGATCCTTCAGACATTCGGCGATCAGCGCGTCCTTCGACTCGAACACGCGGTACAGCGTGACCTTGGTCGTATCCGCTTCGGCCGCGATCGCGTCGACGCTGACTGCGCGGATGCCGTGCTCGTAGAAGAGGTTCTGCGCCGCCTGAAGGATTCGATCCTTCGCGCATTGCGGCGGACATGCGCAGTCGCTCGGGCTTCCGAAAGGAGGTGCCGTGCCCGACGCCGCGTTCGACAGAGGCGCTGCCGCGCCTTCACGAGGTGTTGACATGTTACTGACCGGTTAGTTAACCTTCCCTCTATACTAAACGGTATAGTAACAAATGGCACGTACAGTATGCCAGCAAGTAATGAGATCGATGTCTCTTTACCTGCCGCGTAATCGACCAGGGGATGCCGCAGCGCTGAAATGCGCGGGCGGCAGGGGCCGCCCCCTCGCGAGGCATGCCTGATCCCGTCACAAGCAAGCGGAACCGATCGTCATTCAACGACTGAACAAGAAAGGACTTCTGATGAACGCGCACCGTCTAGCCCTCCTCGCTCCGTCGATCGTAGCGGCCGCTGTGCTCGCGGGCTGCGAGGCCCCCGACGCGGCGCAGGCTCCGGCCGAGCCGCCGGCTCCCGCCGTCACGACGGCGGAAGTCCTGGTCCGCGACCTGGCCGACTGGGCCGACTTCACCGGCCGCCTCGAGGCCGCCCAGATGGTCGCCGTGCGGCCGCGGGTCGCGGGGTACGTCGAATCCGTGCATTTCGAGGAAGGCGGCCGGGTCGAGGCCGGCGACCTGCTGTTCCAGATCGACCCGCGGCCGTACCAGGCCGAGGTCGACCGCCTCGAGGCCGAGCGCGAGCGCGCCCGTGCCGAGGTCGAGGTCGCCCGCTCCAACCGCGAACGCGCCGAGCGCCTGCTGGCCGAGAACGCGACGTCGCGTGAAGAGTTCGAGCGGATGAGCGCCGACGCGCAGGTCGCCGAGGCTGCGCTCGCCTCCATCGAAGCCGCGCTCGAAGCGGCGGAGCTCGACCTGTCGTTCACGCGGGTCACGGCGCCGATCGCAGGCCGCGTATCGCGGGCGATCGTGACCGCGGGCAACCTCGTCGACAGCTCGACGCTGCTGACGAGCGTGGTCGGCGACGACACGATCTACGCGTACTTCGACGTCGACGAGCAGACGTATCTGAAGCTGATCGACGGGCCGGGCCCGTCGAACGGCGCCGCCTACGTCGGGCTCGCGAACGAGAAAGGCTACCCGCACGCCGCGCGCCTCGACTTCGTCGACAACCAGGTAGACCCGGCGCAGGGCACGATCCGCGCGCGGGCCGTGCTCGACAATGCCGACGGCAGCCTGACGCCGGGCCTCTTCGCGCGAGTGCGTGTCGTCGGCAAAGACCGGTATCGCGCCGCTCTGATCGACGAACGCGCGATCGGCACGGACCTCGACCGCAAGTACGTGCTCGTGGTCGACGACGCCGGCGTCGCCGAATACCGCGCCGTCGAGCTCGGCCGCGCGATCGATCACCTGCGCATCGTCACGGCGGGCCTCCGGCCCGGCGACGACGTGATCGTCAACGGCCTGCAGCGCGTGCGTCCCGGCATGCCGGTCGAGCCGACCAAGGTGGCGGCCGAGCGCGACGTGCCGGCGCTCGAGCGGTTCGCGGCCGTCGGCGCCGTCGAGCGGAAGGCGACGTCTTCGACTAGCTGGTAGCACCGCGTCCGCCGACGGGCCGAGCGGCCCGCCGGCGGACGACTCTCTCTCCTTCTTCTTTTCGCTCCTTCGCTTCTACGAAAGGGGGCCAGGGATGAATTTCTCTCAGTTTTTCATACAGCGGCCGATCTTCGCCGGCGTTCTGTCGGCGCTTATCTTCATCGCAGGCGCGCTGTCTCTGCGCCTGCTGCCGATCAGCGAGTATCCGGAGGTCGTGCCGCCGACGGTCGTCGTCACGGCGCGCTACCCCGGCGCGAACCCCGAGGTCATCGCAGAGACCGTCGCGTCACCGCTCGAGCAGGCGATCAACGGCGTCGAGAACATGCTGTACCTGTCGTCGCAGTCGACCGCCGACGGCGTCATGCAGCTGACCGTGACGTTCGCGCTCGGCACCGACCTCGACCAGGCGCAGGTCCTCGTGCAGAACCGCGTCGCGCAGACGCTCGCGAAGCTGCCCGAGGAGACGCAGCGCATCGGCGTCGTGACCGAGAAGTCCTCGCCCGACATGACGATGGTCGTGCACCTCGTCTCGCCGGACCGCCGCTACGACATGCTGTACCTGTCGAACTACGCGACGCTGCGGATCCGCGACGAGCTCGCCCGGATCTCCGGCGTCGGGCAGGCGCAGGTCTTCGGCGCCGGCGACTATTCGATGCGCATCTGGCTCGACCCCGACAAGGTCGCCGCGCTGAACCTGACCGCCGGTGACGTCGTCCGCTCGATCCGCGAGCAGAACGTGCAGGTCGCTGCCGGCCAGCTCGGCTCGCCGCCGTCGCCGGGCGGCGCCCAGTTCCAGCTGCTGATCGACACGCAGGGCCGGCTCGTTACCGAAGAAGAGTTCGAGGACATCGTCATAAAGGCCGGAAACAACGGCCAAATCATCCAGCTCAAGGACGTCGCGGAAGTCGAGCTCGGCGCCAGCACATACGCGTTGCGCTCGCTGCTCGACAACGAGCCCGCCACGGCCATCGTGATCTTTCAGCAGCCCGGCAGCAACGCGATCGACATCTCGGATCGCGTTCGCGAGCGCATGGCCGAGCTCGCCGCCGACTTCCCGCAGGGCGTCGAGTACAAGATCGTCTACGACCCGACGATGTTCGTGCGCGACTCCATCAAGGAAGTCGTCAAGACGCTGGTCGAGGCGCTGCTGCTGGTCGTGCTCGTCGTCGTGCTGTTCCTGCAGACGTGGCGCGCGTCGGTGATCCCGCTGGTCGCCGTGCCCGTGTCGCTGGTCGGCACCCTTGCCGTCATGCACGTGCTCGGCTTCTCGCTCAACGCATTGTCGTTGTTCGGGCTCGTGCTCGCGATCGGCATCGTCGTCGACGACGCGATCGTCGTCGTCGAGAACGTCGAGCGGAACATCGGAAGGGGCCTCGCGCCGCTCGACGCGGCGCGGCAGGCCATGCGCGAGGTCACGAGCCCGATCATCGCGATATCGGCCGTGCTCGTGGCCGTGTTTGTGCCGACTGCATTCATAAGCGGCCTGACCGGCGAGTTCTACAGCCAGTTTGCGCTGACGATCGCGATCAGCACCGTGATCTCCGCGTTCAACTCGCTGACGCTGTCGCCGGCGCTGTCGGCCCTGCTGCTGAAACCGCACGGCGCGGCACCGGACCGGCTGCAGCGCGGCATCGACAAGGCATTCGGCTGGCTGCTCGTGCCGTTCAACCGGCTGTTCGAGTGGTCGTCGCTGCGCTATGTCGGCCTGACCGGGCGGCTGCTGCGCCGCTCCGCGATCGCGCTGACCGTCTACGCGGGACTGATCGCGCTGACCTACGTCGGCTTCTCGAGCGTGCCGAAGGGCTTCGTGCCGCAGCAGGACAAGGAGTACCTGATCGCGTTCGCGCAGCTGCCGGAGGCCGCGGCGCTCGACCGGACCGAAAGCGTGATCCGGCGCATGGGCGACATCGCGCTCGCCGAGCCCGGCGTCGCGCACTCCATAGCCTTCCCGGGTCTGTCGATCAACGGCTTCGTCAACAGTCCGAACACCGGCATCGCGTTCCTGTCGCTGAAGGACTTCGAGAATCCGGACCGCGTCGAGGAGCGCTCGGCGTGGGAGATCGCCGCGGCGCTGAACCAGAAGTTCGCGTCGATCCAGGACGCCTACATCGCCGTGTTTCCGCCGCCGCCGGTGCAGGGGCTCGGCACGATCGGCGGGTTCCGCATGCAGATCGAGGACCGCGCCGGGCTCGGGTTCGAGACCCTGTACAAGGAGACGCAGAACCTGCTCGGCCAGGCCTGGCAGACGCCGGGGCTCGCCGACGTGTTCTCGAGCTTCCAGGTCAACGTGCCGCAGATCCGCGCGCGCGTGGACCGCGAGAAGGCGAAGGCCCAGGGCGTGCCGCTGACGGAAATCTTCGACACGATGCAGATCTATCTCGGATCGCTCTACGTCAACGATTTCAACCAGTTCGGACGCACATATCAGGTCAATGCTCAGGCGCAGATGGACTTCCGCCTGCAGCCCGAGGACATCCTGCGGCTCAAGGTGCGCAACGCGCGCGGGGACATGATCCCGCTCGGCACGTTCGTCACGCTCGAGGAGACGGCCGGCCCCGACCGCGTGCAGCACTACAACGGCTACGTCACGGCCGACATCAGCGGCGGTCCCGCTCCGGGCTTCTCCTCCGGCGAAGCCGAGGCGCTGATGGCGGACATCGCGAACCGTTCGCTGCCGAACGGCATGACGTTCGAGTGGACCGAGCTG
>JAFGNC010000121.1 GCA_016927175.1 Gammaproteobacteria bacterium
GCGATCGAGCAGAACCATGATGAGCGCGGCATCATCTGGCCGGACGCGCTGGCACCATTCGACGTCATGCTGATCCCGATCAACATGGACAAATCCGAGACCGTGCGGACGGCGGCCGAGGCGGCATATCGCGCGCTCGGGGACGCGGGCTTCGACGTGCTGCTCGACGACCGGCCGCAGCGCCCGGGCTTCAAATTCGCGGATGCGGACCTGCTGGGCATTCCTCACCGCGTCGTGTTCGCCGACAAGGGCCTCGCTGACGGCCGCTGTGAGGTCAAGGCGCGGCGCTCGCCGGACGTCGAGATGATCCCGGTCGAAGGTCTCGTGGACTACCTGAAGGAGCGCCGGCGGCGGTGATCACTTCGCGCAGGGCTGTGCTGTCCGTCGCGCTCGCCGCATGCGCGGGCGTCACGGTCACGTTCCCGCTCAGCGGCGTCGCCGCGGAAGTCGCGCGCGATGCGCGCTCCGGCGCGGACCCGGAGCTGCGCGCGATCCTCAAGGAAGCCGTGCAGAGCGCGGACAGCTTTCGCGACCGTTTCGATGCGGAAGTCTGGCTCGTCGACATGTCGAGGCGGCTCGCCCGCCAGGTGCCGAACGCGGCGGAGCGGCTTCACATTCTCAAAGCCGTGCACCGCGAGGCGACGCGGCGCGGGCTCGACCCTCAGCTGGTGCTCGCGGTCATCGACGTGGAGAGCGCATTCGACCGCTACGCGATCTCGTCGGCCAGCGCGCTCGGGCTCATGCAGGTCATGCCGTTCTGGGTCGAGGAGCTCGGGCACGACGACAAGAACCTGCTGTTCGACGTCGAGTTCAACGTGCTGGTCGGCTGCACGATTCTGAAGTACTACCTCGACATGGAACGCGGCGACATCATCAAGGGGCTCGCGCGCTACAACGGCAGCGTCGGCAAGACGTGGTACGGCAGCCGCGTGCTGAAGCGTCTGCGGACGAAGTGGTTTCGTACCTGACCGAACGTTGTGCGCAGAGCTCGGCGCCCGTCAACGAACCTCGAATTCCGCGCCGGTCTCCCCCGCCCAGAGCTCTACGTCGACCCTTTCGACGATCGCGGCGCGCGGCCCCCGCCACAGCCATTCGGCGAACTCCGACAGCGCATCGTCGCTGCCGCTCGCGACGACCTCGACGCGGCCGTCCGGCAGGTTTTTCGCCCAACCCCTGACGCCGAGGCGGCGCGCCTCGGCGGCCGCCGACGCGCGGTAGAAGACGCCCTGGACGCGGCCCGCGACGAGATAACGCACGGCGCGGCCCGGAGCCGTCACGTCATTCCGCCTCGTTCGACGCCGCCCGCTGACTCGCCTCGAGCGCCTGTACGGCGCGATTCTTCGCGCGCACCGCATTGATGCGCGCGGCGCCGTAGGCCTCATCCCGCAGCTGGCTCTCCGCGGTCTCGAGGAAGCGGCGCGCCTCGTTCAAGGTCTCGGGAGCCGCCTCGTCCGCGTTGGCTTCCTCGGCGGCCGCGATCGCCTGGCGCGCATCGCTCATCTCCTGGACCGGCGGAGCCGTTGCGCAGCCGGCCAGGATCGCGGCCGCCAGAAGCCCGGCCGCAAAGTGTTCGGCTCGTTTGAATACGCTATGGATTCGACTCTTATTATCTTTCGACGCCACGTGAAACGCCGTCCGGCCGTCACTCGCAAGATCCAAGCATATCACGCCCTTCCCCGACCGCTGGAAACGTCCGGTACGCCTTCCTACACTTCCCGCTGGCCGTTCGCGCCATGATACGAAGAGGGTGAAGATGAACGCTAAGATCTACCATAACCCGCGCTGCTCGAAGTCGCGCGCGACGCTCGAGCTGCTGCGGGAACGCGGCGTCCAGCCGGAGGTCGTCGAATACCTGAAGACCCCGCCGACGCGGGACGAGCTGAAGAGCCTGCTCGCCAAGCTCGGCATCGGCGCCCGCGACCTGATCCGCAAGAACGAGCAGGCGTTCAGGGAGAGCGGCAAGGAGCTGTCGGCGCCGGAAGACGAGCTGATCGACCTGATGGTGGAGAACCCGATCCTGATCGAACGGCCGATCGTCGTCGTCGGCGACCGGGCGAGGATCGGCCGCCCTCCGGAGAGCGTGCTGGATATCGTCGAGTGAGCCGCGCGACGGTCCTGGTGCTGTACTACTCGCGCAACGGCAGCACGGCCGCCCTGGCGCGCCAGGCCGCCCGCGGCGTCGAGGCGGCCGGGGCCGAGGCTCGCCTGCGCACCGTCCCGCCGGTATCGGCGACCGTCGAAGCCGTCTCGCCGCCGGTGCCCGAGGAGGGCCCGCCGTACGCGAAACCCGAGGACCTGACCGAGTGCGACGGGCTGCTGCTCGGCAGCCCGACTCGCTTCGGCAACATGGCGGCGCCGTTGAAGCACTTCCTCGACTCGACCGGTCCGTTGTGGCTGTCGGGCGCTCTCGCGGGCAAGCCCGCCGGAGCCTTCACGTCCACGTCGACGGCGCACGGCGGGCAGGAAACGACGCTGCTGACGATGATCCTGCCGCTGATCCACCACGGTATGCTGTGGGTCGGCCTCCCATACACCGAGAAGGCGCTTTTCGATACCCGCACCGGAGGCTCCCCGTACGGCGCCTCGCATGTCGCGGCCCCTTGGAACGACGGGCTGTCCCCGCACGAAGCAGAGCTCTCCCGCGCGCTCGGCGAGCGCGTCGCGGGCATTGCGATCAAGCTGAAGAGCTGACTGCCCGAATGCTGACTTTCTCCACCGTTCGCCGCGGCATGTGGCTCAGTCACGGCGCGCTGTTGCTGTCGGCGCTGCTTGCGCTCGCGCTCGCCGACATCGGCTACGCGGCCCGCGTGATCCTGGCGGCGGTCGCCGCGGCACCGCTGCTGCTCGCGGTGCCGGGCCTGCGCCGGAGGCAGCGGACCACGTACCAGTGGATGAGCGTCGCGCTCGTGATCTACGTCGGCGCCGCGGCCGTCGAGGTGGTTGCAACGCTCGGCGCGTCGGTGTTCAGCGGCATCGCGCTGTTCTCCGCCCTCGCCGAGCTCGTGCTGCTGCTGCAGCTGATCAGGGAGCCGCCTGCCCGCCCTGCAGCGCCTCCCGAATGAACGGTATCGTGATTCGCCGCTGCGCCTGTAGCGACGCCGCATCGAGCCGCCCGAGCCAGGCGCACAGCGCCGGCATGTCCCGCGCCACGCGCGCCTGCAGGAAACGCGCCGCGGCCGCATCGAGCGTCAGCCCCCGGTGGCGCGCGTGGCGGATCAGCGCGAGCGCCTGCTCCTCGTCGTCGAGCGCCCGGATCCGGTAGACGATCGCTCCCGCCGCGCGCGACGCGAGATCCGGCAACGCGAATGCGATTGCCGACGGCGCCTGCCGCGCCGCGATCAACAGCGTGCGCTCGCGCGACTGGAAGCCGTTCAGCACGGCGAACAGCCGCGTCTCCCACTCCGCGCTGCCCGCGAGCGGGTCGAGGGCGTCGAGGGCGAGAAAGTCGAGGGTGTCGAGATCGGCCAGGAGCTCCGGGCCGGCCTCGGCGGCGGCATCGAGCGGCACGTACATCGCGCGCTTGCCGGCTTCGTCCGCCTCGCGGCACGCCGCCTGCAGCGCGTGGCTCTTGCCTCGACCGGGCCCGCCCCACAGCCACAGCACGTCGCCGCGGGCCGTCGAGGCCAGCTGGCGCACGTGCGTGAAGGCCGCGGAGTTCGCGCCGTCGACGAGCGTCTCGAAATTCGCCTGCGGGTCGAGGCGCAGCGGCAGCGCGAGCTGGCGCCCCGGCTGCGTCGACCGGCGCGGCACGGGTCAGGCCTCCGCGCGCGTCGCGCGCCAGGCCTGCTTGCTCCAGCGCAAAACGTAATTCAGGCCGCTCGTGATGCTCGTGAAGACGACCGCCGCGCCGAGCAACAGCAGCGATATCTCGGGCGGCCATGCATAGGCGGCGTGCGTCATCGTGAAGAACACGAACGCGAGCTGGCATGCGGTATTGAGCTTGCTGATCGCGGAAGGCTCCGCGCGCAGCGGCTCGATCAGGAGCTGATACGCGAGGGCGCCGACTACGATGACGACGTCGCGCATCACGACGATGACGGCGAGCCCCAGCGGCACTTTGCCGAGGTGGGTCAGGGTCAGGAAGACGCTGACGAGCAGCAGCTTGTCCGCGATCGGGTCGAGCAGACCGCCGAGCCGCGTGCGCCAGTCGAAGGTCTTCGCGAGGAACCCGTCGACGGCATCCGAGCCGCCTGCGACGACCAGCAGCGCGAGCGCGAGCACGTACTGCTCCGCCAGCAGCGCCGCAACGAGCGGAGCGACGAGCGCGATCCGAACGATACAGATCGCGTTCGGCAGCCATCTCAGGTTCATTTCGGACCCGCCTGCTAACGGAACGAGCCGGCGTCGTCGCCGGAACCGGCGGCAGCCGGAGCGTCGGCTTCGCCGGTTCCCGTGGACTCGCGGCCGTCTGCCGGCGCACGCTCGGGACCGCTGGCGCGCTCACGCTCGAAGCCGCGATCCGAAGCGGAATCGGCACCGCCGGAGGGTCGCGGAGCGGGGCCGCTCCCGGGCGCCGGGTCTGCCGCCGGCACGGGCGCTCGGCCGCCTCCCGGCGCAGTGTCGCCGCGCTGCGCGTCGCGCGAGAGGTCGCGGTCCCCCGCGGCCGATCCCGCTCCGGCCATGCGCAGCACGAGCGTGTTGCCGCCCTCCGCGCCGCTCCGCATCGCTTCGTCGAGCTGCAGCACACGGCCGAGCGTGAACATCCGCTCGAGGACGCCGACGTCGCCGCGCGCCGCGACGCGCAGGCTGAGCAGACCTGAGTCGTCGAGGCTCTCGACGTCGATCGTCTGCAGTGCGCTGAGCCCCTCGAGATAGCTCATGACGCGCCCGTAATCGGCCAGGCTGCCGATGTCGCGCACCAGCAGGCGCACGGTTCTGAGCCCGCCGACCACGCTGAAATCGCGAGCGTAGTTCTGCGCGAGCCAGTGCAGCCCGTCGACGAGCTCCTCGCCGGCGAACAGCCGGCGCTCGCCGTTGCGCAGCAACAGCCACTGTACGTCGTTGCCGAGCTCCGTGACCCGCATGCGCCCGACGAGAATTGCGTCCGCGCCGTATCGCGTCGAAGCGGCCGAGATCGTCTGCTCGAATCCCCCCCAGACATCGGCGAATCCCACCGCGGCCATGTCTTCGATGTCGATCAGCGGAAGCGTGATCGGCAGCCCGCGCTCCTCGGCCACGGCCTCGACCTCCTCGCGCACGGACTCGATCAGCGTTGCCATCTCGGGAGTCGCGCCGGGTGGCGCGCCTTCGGCAGGCACCAGCGCGCGGTCGCCCTGGCCCGCGTCGATCGCGATCCAGAGCAGCGTCAGCGGCCGCTCCGGCCCCCAGACCGAGCGGTTGCGCGCCTCGAGCTCACGCTCGATCTCGGTGGCGTAAAAGCTGACCCGCGCGGTCTGCCGGTCCGGCACCGCGAAAGACTCGACGTAGCGGGCGGCATTCGCGACCATGTCCTGCAGATCCGGATCGTTACCGGCGTCGCGGTCTCCCGTGATGCGCGTCAGGAGCCGGCGCATTGCGAGGTCGATCGCGGCGGCGCGGTCTCCGACGCCGCCCTCGGGCGAGACGGTCAACGTGTAGAGGTTCGGGAAAACGGCGGGCTCCGCGAGATGCGGGCCGAGCAGCGCCGCGAGCGCGAGCGGCACGAGCCACCAGGCTGCAAGCGGGCGCCCGCCGCGCGTCCTGCGCCGCCGCTGGGTGATCTTCATCGACGTTCCTCGTCGCTGCATCGGCTCATCTGCCCTGTCCCCGTCCCGTGACGGCGCGTATTATAGCGGCCCACGGCGCATCCCCCTTCATCGGAGGCCCCGATCGGGGCGGCAATGAGCTCGAAGCGGACACTTACATACAAGGACGCCGGTGTCGACATCGACGCCGGAGACGCGCTGGTCGAGCGCATCAGGGGCCCGGTCAAACGCACCCTGAGACCCGAGGTGCTCGGCGGGCTCGGCGGTTTCGGCGGGCTTTTCCGTGTGCCGGCGGGCTTCCGCGAGCCGGTGCTGGTCGCCGGCACCGACGGCGTCGGCACGAAGCTCAAGCTCGCGATCGAGCACGACGCCCACGACGAGGTCGGCATCGATCTCGTTGCGATGTGCGCGAACGACATCGTCGTACAGGGCGCGCAGCCGCTGTTCTTCCTCGATTATTTCGTCACGCCGCGCCTCGACGTCGACGTCGCCGAGCGCGTGATCACCGGCATCGCCAAAGGCTGCGAGCTGGCGGGCGCGGCGCTGCTCGGCGGGGAGACGGCCGAGCACCCGGGCATGCACGCCGCCGGGGAGTACGACCTCGCCGGCTTCTGCGTCGGTGTCGTCGAGCGCGACCGCATCATCGACGGCTCCGGCATCACGGCCGGCGACAGCGTGATCGGCCTCGCCTCTTCCGGGCCCCACTCGAACGGCTTCTCGCTGATCCGCCGCGTGCTCGAGGACCGGCCGCAGGACGCGTCCGCCTCGTACGGCGGCCGCCCGCTGGTGGAGCAGCTGCTGACCCCGACCCGCATCTACGTTCGGCCGCTGCTGGCGCTGCTCGAGCAGGTGCCGGTCAAAGGCCTGGCCCACATCACCGGCGGCGGACTGCTCGAAAACATCCCGCGGGTGCTGCCGGCAGGCCTCGGCGTCCGACTCGACGAATCCAGCTGGACGCGGCCGGCGGTATTCGACTGGCTCGAGAGCGCCGGCGTCGAGCGGCACGAGATGCACCGGACCTTCAACTGCGGCATCGGCATGATCGTCGTCGTCGCGGCCGGCGAAGCCGACGCTGCCGTCGAGCGGCTGCGGCAGCACGGCGAGCAGGCGGCGGTGATCGGCGAAGTCGTCGCGGACCGGGACGGGCGGGTCGACATTCGTTGACGGACGACGCGCGCCCCGCCATCGTCGTGCTGATCTCCGGCACCGGTACGAACCTCAAGGCGCTGATCGACTCCGCCGCATCCGGAGAGCTGCCGGCGCGGATCGCCGCGGTGTTCAGCGACCGCGGCGATGCGCCCGGGCTCCGGCGCGCGCGCGAGGCCGGCATAGAGGCGCATCACGTCGAGCCGCAGAGTTTCGCCGACCGCGACGCGTACGAGAGCGCGCTGGCCGACGCCATCGAGGCGGCGGCCGACGGACCTCCCGCCGCGGTCGTGCTTGCCGGCTTCATGCGCATCCTGCGCGGCGAGGTGTTGCGCCGCTTCGCCGGCCGGCTGTTGAACATCCACCCGTCGCTGTTGCCGAAATACCGGGGGCTCGACACTCACGCCCGCGCGCTCGCGGCCGGCGAAGAGGGCCACGGCGCGACCGTGCACTTCGTGACTGAGGAGCTCGACGCGGGACCGCGCATCATTCAGTTTCGCGTGGCGGTCCGGCCCGACGACACGGCGCAGACGCTGGCCGCGCGCGTGCTGCGCGGCGAGCACCGCATCCTGCCGCAGGCGGTCGGGTGGCTCGCGACGGGTCGGTTGAGACTCGAAGGCGGAGAAGTCATGCTTGACGGCCGGCGGCTCGACGCTCCGGTCGTCGTGGAGGATCGATGATGATTCGGACAGCCCGAACAGCGCGGCTCGCGGCGGTCTGCATGCTCGCGGCGTGGGGCTCGCCCGTCACGGCCGCCGCCGCGGCGCTCGCGACCTATGAAGCGCAATACGAGGTCGAGTACAAAGGCCGCCGCGTCGGCGAGTCCGAGCTCTCGATGAGCTTCGATTCGGCCGCCGACAGATACGTGTTCGAATCGCGGACCGAGGCGCGGGGCATCGCGAGGCTGCTGCGGCCGAAGCCCGCTATCGAGCGCAGCGAATTCGTCGTGCACGACGGCATGATCCGGCCGCTCGAGTTTCGGTTCGAGGACGGCAGCCGCAAGGGCGAGGACAACGTCGACATCGCGTTCGACTGGAACGAAAACAAGGCGGCGGTGACGTCGGAGGACGGTGTCGCCGAGTTTGCGCTGACTCCGGGTGTCCTCGACCGTGCATCGCTGCAGGCGGCGCTGATGCGCGACCTGAGCCGCGAGCGCGATCCCGGCCCCTACGTGCTCGTCGATGAGGACGCGCTGAAGACCTATCGCTACTCCGTCGGCGAGCGGCGCGCCGTGGAAACCGGCGCCGGCCGTTTCGATGCCGTCGCCGTCGAGCAGGTGCGCGAGGGGTCCTCCCGCACGACGCTGCTGTGGCTCGCGCCGAAGCTCGACTACCTGCCCGTCAGGATCGAGCAGTATCGCGACGGCGAGCTGCACATGTCGATGACGCTCGAGTCCTACTCTGGCCTCGAAAAGGGGTCAGGGCCCTTTTCCGACGAAAAAGGGCCCTGACCCCTTTTCCGGAGCCGAAGCTCTTTTCCAGCCCCTGCCGGCCGCCGCTCAGGTCTTCGGCAGCGTGACGCCCTGCTGCCCCTGGTACTTGCCGCCGCGATCCGCATAGCTCGTCTCGCAGACCTCGTCGGACTCGAAAAAGATCATCTGCGCGACGCCTTCATTCGCGTAGATCTTCGCCGGCAGCGGCGTCGTGTTCGAGAACTCGAGCGTCACGTGGCCTTCCCACTCGGGCTCGAGGGGCGTCACGTTGACGATGATTCCGCAGCGCGCGTAGGTCGACTTGCCGAGGCAGATCGTCAGGACGTTGCGCGGAATCCGGAAATACTCGACCGTCCGGGCGAGCGCGAACGAGTTCGGCGGGATGATGCAGACATCGGCGTGCATGTCGACGAAGCTCGACTCGTCGAACTCCTTGGGGTCGACGATGGCGGAGTTGATGTTCGTGAAGATCTTGAACTCGGCGGCGCAGCGCACGTCGTAGCCGTAGCTGGACGTGCCGTAGGAGATGATGCGGCTGCCGTCGACGTGCCGCACCTGGTCGGCGGCGAAGGGCTCGATCATGCCGTGCTCCGCCGCCATGCGGCGGATCCAGCGGTCCGACTTGATGCTCACTCGTCGTCCTCGACGGTGATTTTCGGAAACAGGCGGCTGTAGTCCTTGCCGCCTGCAGCCAGCTCGCCGGCCGCACGCAGCGCCGCGTCGCCGAAAGCGCGGGCCAGCGGGCCCTCCGGCTCGGCAACGACCGTCGGCGCGCCGCTGTCCGTCTCCTCGCGGATCCGCCTGTCGAGCGGCAGCGCCCCGAGCAGCGGCACCCCGTAGGCGCCCGCGAGCCGCTCGCCGCCGTGCTCGCCGAAGATGTGCTCCTCGTGGCCGCAGTTCGAGCACACGTGCAGGCTCATGTTCTCGATGACGCCGAGCACCGGCACGTTGACCTTCTGGAACATCTCGAGGCCCTTGCGGGCATCGGCCAGCGCGATGTCCTGCGGCGTCGTCACGATCACCGCGCCGCTGACCGGCACGCGTTGCGCCAGCGTCAGCTGAATGTCGCCGGTGCCGGGAGGCATGTCGATCACGAGATAGTCGAGCTCGCCCCAGTGGGTCTGCATCAGCAGCTGATTCAGCGCCGACGTGACCATCGGACCCCGCCACGCCATCGGCTGGTTCTCGTCGACCAGGAAACCGATCGACATGGCCTTGATGCCGTGCGCCTCGAGCGGCTCCAGCGACTTGCCGTCGCGGCTCTCCGGCCGCCTGCCCATCAGCCCCAGCATGCGCGGCTGACTCGGGCCGTAGATGTCGGCGTCGAGGATTCCGACGCGCGCTCCCTCCCGCGCGAGCGCCAGCGCAACGTTGACGGCGACCGTCGATTTCCCGACGCCGCCCTTGCCGGATGCGACGGCAATCACGTTCGAGACGCCCGGAATCGGCTTCAGCGTCCGCTGCACGCTGTGCGTCTCGACCGACCACGTCACGTCGAATTCGACATCCCCGCCGGCGACGTCCCCGCAATGCTCCTTCAGCGCGGCGACGAGCGCGTCGCGGCTGCGCTCCGCCGGAAAGCCCACTTTGACCTCGACGCGCGGAGCGGCTCCGGACGCATCGATCTTGAACGCGCTGCCGCCGCTGCCGAGCGGCTTACCCGTCTGCGGCAACACGAATTCGGCGAGGCGCGCTTCGAGCTGCGGCGCTGACGTGTCAGCCATCCCTGTCACCCCTCGATGCAAAGGCGACGATTGTAACGCAACGGACCGGCGCGGCTGCGGCGCGGCCGGTGACCCCGGCACGCCC
>JAFGNC010000587.1 GCA_016927175.1 Gammaproteobacteria bacterium
CGGCTCCAGCGTGCACATCATCCCGCACGGCATACCGGTCATGGACCGCCATGCCGATCAGCAGTCTCTGAAGGGAAAGTTCGGCGTGTCCGACCGCCGGCTGCTGCTGACGTTCGGACTGCTGAGCCCCAACAAGGGCATCGAAACGGTGATTCGGGCACTACCCGCTGCGGTGCGCGCCTTTCCGGACCTGATTTATTTCGTCGTGGGGGCCACTCACCCGGTCATACTGCGGCGCGAGGGCGAGGCGTATCGAATGATGCTCGAGCGTGAGGCCGAGAAGCTCGGCGTCAGAGACCACCTCGTGTTTCGCGGTCAGTTCGTCTCGAGCGACGAGCTGCGACAGTATCTGCAGGCCGCGGACGTTTTCGTGAGCCCCTATCTCAACGAGGCGCAGGTCACGAGCGGCGCGCTTTCGTATGCCATGGGTGCGGGTGCGGCTGTCGTGTCGACCCCCTACTGGCATGCGCAGGAGTTGCTGTCGGACGGGCGCGGCCGGCTCTTTCCCTTCGGGGACCACGCCGCTCTCGGCGACACGCTGATCGATCTGCTCGGCTCGCCCCGGGAATTGCGGCGCGTGCGCGACGCTGCTCGGGCATTCGCCGGCCCGATGGCGTGGCCGCGCATCGGGGACCGTTACGTCGATGTCATTCGAGATGCGCTGCAGGCTCCCGCGCAGCCACATTCCGTCGCCGCGGCACGCGAAACCGCGGCCGCCAGCGCCCTTCCGGAGCTTTGCCTCGATCATTTGCGGCGGCTGACCGACGATACCGGCATCATTCAGCACGCGACGTACGACGTGCCGGCGCGTCGCAGCGGTTACTGCGTCGACGATAATGCGCGGGCGCTGATCGTGGCGGTGCAGGCGGATCGTGTGCAGGGGTCGGCGGACACGCGCGGCCTGGTCACCACCTACCTCAGCTATCTGCTCGGCTCGCAGACCGACGACGGAAGCTTCTGCAACTTCATGACCTATGAACGCGCGCTGGACACGACGGCACCGTCGGACGACTGTATCGGGCGGGCTATCTGGGCGCTGGGTGTCACCGCGAACCTGGCGGAGGATGAGGGCTGCCGGCTGCTGGCGCGGGAGATGCTGACGCGTGCGCTGCCTCACGCGCGCGGCCTCGGGCCGCGCGGCACCGCGCTGGCGATTCTCGGACTCGTGAGCTTCCTCGACGCGGATCCCGGTGCGACCGAGGTACGCAATACGCTCGACAGCCTGGTCGTCGACCTGACGGAGCGCTACGACGACAACGCTACCGCCGATTGGCGCTGGTTCGAGCCGGCGCTCACCTATGACAACGCCATCCTGCCGCTCGCGCTCTTCGCTGCGTACGGCGTGACCGGTGAGCGGGCAAGTCTGCGCGCGGCGCGCGAGTCCCTCGAGTTCCTGGAAGAGATCTGTTTCGATGGGGAGCGGCTGCACCTCGTGGGAAATACGGGTTGGCACAGCCGCGGCGGCGAGAAGGCGTGCGCCGACGAGCAGGCCATCGATGCCGCGGCCTTCGTGCTTGCTTTTTGCGGCGCATACGCCGTTACGCAGGACCGGCATTACCTGCGGCGCATGCGTGAAGCCTTCGCGTGGTTTCTCGGCGCCGATCGACTGAACCTGCCTTTGTACGACTTCACGACGCGGGGGTGTCGCGACGGGATGGGCATGGACCGCGTCAATCAGAACCAGGGTGCGGAGAGCACGATCTGCTTCCTGATGTCGCTGCTCAAGATGCTCGAGCATGCTGGCGACGAGATCGAGCTCGGCGCGGAAGAGCCCCATCACCGCGGCGCGGAAGCGAGGCTCCAAACCGGCCGACTGTATGATCGACATCAAGCGTAGCCGGCACCGGCTGCTGCCGGACGCCCGGCGCGTGCTGGCGAAGCCCTACCTGCCGGGGGAGGAGGCTCTGCTGCCCGGAGCGTCGCGTGCGCATCTGTTGATGGAGCGGATACTCGCAGTTCCGGAGTCGCAGGTGGCGGCGCTGAATCGCGAGATTCTGCAGCGTTTCGAGCATCGCCATCATCGCTTCACCGAGGTGCTCGCGCGGCAGTTCGACAGCGTGGCGCACTACGTACCGGACGCCGCTCGACTGTCCGCGGAGCGCCGCCTGCTGATCGGTGCCTATTTCACGCACGAGTACTCGGTAGAGGCGGCCGCGCTGTTCAACCCGTCGATCGTGCTCGCGCCGGACCAGAGCGGCGTTGCGAGCGGATCGATTCGATTCGTGATGAGCTTGCGAGCGGTCGGCGAAGGGCACCTGTCCTCGATCGAGTTTCGTTCCGGGGTGCTCGACGCCACAGCGAGCATGACCATCGACGCGCCGGGAACGCGCCTCGTCGGCGGCCGGCGGACCCCGTACGGCGGGTTCGACAAAGCTCGTTTCACCACCAAGCTGCGCGAGCTCGACGCTGTCAATGAGCTGTCCTCGAGCGTGCTCGACCGGCTCGGAGCCACGTTCGCGCTGGACGAGCTGGAGCGCTCTCTCGACGCGCTCGAGACGCACGGGACGCCCCACGCGATCTGGTTCGAGACGGTCAAGATCATCAGAGCCCTCGCATCGTCCAATTACGTGACGACGTTCCCGCCGGACTCCCAGCTCGGGGAGCGCGTCATCTTTCCGGCCGGGCCGAACGAGACCCGCGGCATGGAAGATGCGAGGTTCGTGCGTTTCGTTGACGACGACGGCGGCGTCAGGTACTACGCGACTTACACGGCGTACGACGGCTTCGAGATTCTGCCGCAGCTGATCGAGACGGAGGACTTTACGCGCTTCAGGATCTCTACCTTGAACGGTGCCGCCGCGCAGAACAAAGGCATGGCGCTGTTTCCGCGGCCGATCGACGGGAAGTACGTGATGCTGTCGCGCAAGGACCGGGAGAATCTCCACGTTTCAACGTCGGACGACGTGCACTACTGGAACGACGTGACTGAGCTGTATCGCCCCCAGCAGCCCTGGGAGCTACTGCAGATCGGCAACTGCGGCGCGCCTATCGAGACGGAATCCGGCTGGCTCGTGCTCACGCACGGCGTCGGGCCGATGCGCCGCTACGCCATCGGCGCCCTGTTGCTCGATCTGCACGATCCGCGTCGCGTGATCGGCTGGCTGCCGGAACCGCTGATCGAGCCCGATGAAAACGAGCGCGAAGGTTACGTGCCGAACGTCGTGTACACGTGCGGCGCAATCGTGCATGCCGGGCAACTGGTCATCCCTTACGGCTTTGCCGATGCCGGCATCGCGGTCGCGCGGCTCACGTTAGTCCATCTGCTCGACGCTCTGTTGTCGAGCTAGCCCCGAGTCTTGGCCGGAGCATCTTCTCGGCGAGTCGCAGCGCTATTCCGGTCCGGGGTACGCCCGCTGCGATCCTCGTTGGTCGAATGCACGGCGACCTGATTCAGGATCGTCCGCTGCCGCGCGCCCCATGGAGCGGAAACGTTCTCCAGGTGCGCTCCTGGACTGGTTCGAAGAACCTCATGGTATTCTCCGGCAATAGAAGGAATATTCCGGGGGGCACCTGATGAGATCCACAGGTCTACGTATCGCTGTTGCTGCGCTCGTCTCCGCTGTCGTCGCCGCGCCGGCCGCCGGCCAGGACCGCGGGGGCCTCCCGGTCGCGCCGCTGCCGGACGCGCCGTGGGAATACCGCACGGCCTCGGCCGACATCCGCGTCAGCGTGCTGACCGACGGACTCGAGAACCCCTGGAGCCTCGAGTTCCTGCCGGATGCGTCGATCCTGATCACGGAGCGGAACGGCCGCCTGCGTCATTTCGAGAACGGGGTGCTGTCCGATCCGATCCCCGGGCTGCCCGAGGTGCGGTCCGACAACTTCATCAGCGGCCTGCACGACATCAAGCTGCACCCGGACTTCGAGCGGAACAGGCTGGTCTATTGGGTCTACAACAAGCCTGTGGCCGACGCTGACGAGGGCGCGAGCCGCGCGGGCCGCGGCGGTCGCGGTGGCGGCCGTGTGTTGACCGTTGCTCGCGGTGTCTTCGACGGCAAGGCGCTGACGAGCGTCGAGAACATCGTGAGCCCCGAAGGCGCGAGCACGGTATCGCGCCTGCTGTTCCTGCCGGACGGCACGCTGCTGGTCAGCACCTGGGGCGAGCCGGGCGACATGGCTCAGGACAAGATGGGCCTCTCCGGCAAGATCCTGCGTTACAACGACGACGGCACGATACCGGACGACAATCCCTTCGTCGGCGTCGAAGGCTACCGGCCCGAGATCTATTCGCTCGGGCATCGCACGCCGGAGAGCCTGGTCTGGCACGAGCCCACCGGCACGATCTGGGAGAGCGAGATGGGGCCGAACGGCGGCGACGAGATCAACATCATCGAGGCCGGGGGCAACTACGGCTGGCCGCTCGTGAGCCTCGGTCGTTCCTACGCAGGTCCCTATCAGCCGGAGGGCTTCGAGCTCGACGGCATGATTGCGCCGGTCGTCAACTTCGTCCCGTCGATCTCGACCGCGGGCATGACCTTCTACACGGGCACGCGGATTTCCGGATGGACCGGGAATCTCTTCATCGGCGGAGTGCGCTTCGGCGAAATCCCGGGCACGGGGCAGATCCAGCGCATCGTCTTCAACGACGACATGGAAGAGATTCGCCGCGAGTCGCTGCTGCAGGACAAGCGCTGGCGCATTCGCGACATCCGTCAGGGCCCCGACGAGCTGCTCTACGTGATTACGGACGAAAGAAACGGTGCGTTGCTCAGGATCGAGCCGCTCGACTGACGATTGCGCCAGACTTATGGAGCGGACAGCTGGAGCGGACAGCCGTAACGACAGGGAAACATGATGCCAAAAACGAACATCTTTTCGCGGCCGGCGATCGCCGCCGCGGTCCTCGCCGGTCTCTCGACTCCGGCGCTTGCCCACCACGGCTTCGGCCTTTTCCAGATGGAGGAGGAAGGGACCTGGTCCGGCACTCTGACGAAGATGAACCTCGTCAACCCGCACTCGTACATGGAGCTCGACTCGGTCGGCGAGAATGGCGAGATCGTGCACATGCGCTGCGAGATGCGCGCCGCGTCACTGCTCCGGCGCGCGGGCTGGGACACGGACATGTTCGTCGTCGGCGCGCATGTCGAGATCTACGGCCGCCCGCACCGGGACGATCCCACGGCCTGCTACATCGAGACGTTCACGCTCGACGACTCGGTCGAGGTCAACCGCAACGATCAGTTCGTGACGGACGCGCCGGTCGATTTCTCGAACCGGCCGCTTCGTCTCGCCGACGGGCAGATCAACCTGAGCGGCGACTGGGCCGTCGAACAGCTCGTGCTGACGATCGGGCCCGAAGGCGGCAACGGCTCGATGGTGCCGCGGAGCCTGACAGAGGCGTTCGCGAGCGGCGAGCTCACGATCGAGGAGATTCGGGCGATGCAGCCGCCGAGGCCCCAAGCCGTCTACACCGAAGAAGGCGAGGCCGCGGCCCAGGCGTTCGACCGGCGCTCGCCCGAGGACAATCCCTGGTTCGCCTGCAAACCGACGAGCATCATCCGCGACTGGACGGCTGACTGGCCGATCAATCGCTTCGTGCAGAGAATCACGGCCGAGGGCGAGGCGGTCATCGACATCACCTACGGCCTCTACAACTTCGAGCGCCGCATCCACGTCGGCATGGAAGCGCACCCGGCGGATCTCGAGCCGAGCTATTCCGGGCATTCGATCGGCCGGTGGGAGGGCGACACGCTCGTCGTCGATACGATCGGCTTCGCGGCGGGAGTCCTGTCGCCGCCGACCAGGAACAGCGAGCAGCTGCATATCGTCGAGCGCTTCACGCTCGATCCCGAAACGATGTCGCTCACGCGCGAGTACACCGCGACCGATCCCGTCTATCTCGCGGAGCCGTACGAGAGCTACGACGTCATGTATCTGTCGGATGTGCCGTTTCAGCCGGCGGAGTGCGTCGACATGACGCCGGAGTTTCAGCCGGAGTGAGAGGTAAGCGGGGCTGACATAAGCACGAAGGCATAATGAATCTCAGGCAGTTCGACCTAAACCTCCTGCTCGCGCTCGATGCGCTGTTGAAGGAAAGGAACGTGACGCGCGCAGCGGAGCGTCTCTTCACGAGTCAGCCCGCGATGAGCGGGATGCTGGCGAGGCTGAGGCAGGCATTCGATGACGAGCTGCTCGTCCGTGTCGGCCGCAAACTGGAGCTGACCGAGTTCGCAGCCGGAATCGCCGGACGCGTGCACCAGAGCGTTCTGGAGCTGGAAGATCTCGTGGAGTCGAAGCCGGCTTTTTCGCCGGCCGCCGAGCGGCGCTCTTTCAGCATCGCGGCCAGTGATTACGCCGTCCTGTTGCTGTTCGGCCCCCTGATGCAGCGGCTGACGGAGGCTGCCCCTGATGTCTCCGTGCACTTCGTGCGGCTCGATGTGGAAGTCGGTGAACGCATCGCGGCAGGCGAGATCGATTTCGGCATACTTCCCGCGGAGCTCGATTTGCCGCTTCCTTCGATCCCTCTGTTCGACGATGGCTGGGTCTGCGCCGTATGGGCGGGCCATCCTACGGTCGGGGACAGGCTGACGCTCAAGGAGTACCTGCAGCATCCACACCTGTCCTTCAATATCTCCGATAGCGGTCACCTTTCAATGGCCGATGAGTACCTCTCGCGGCACGGCCGTGTCCACAAGATCGCTGCGTCCACCGGCAGTTTCACGACTGCGCCGTTCCTCTTGCGCGGTAGCCGGCTGCTGGCCATGGTGCCAAGGCGCCTCGGCGAGCGCATGCGGGAGGCGGCGGATCTACGCTTGCTGGAGCTGCCTTTCGAGGTGCCGGCGCTC
>JAFGNC010000588.1 GCA_016927175.1 Gammaproteobacteria bacterium
CTCGACCCAGTCGCCGTCGTTGCAGTAGAGCAGACCGTCCCGCTCGAGCAGATCCGCGCGATGGATGTGGCCGCACACGACGCCGTCGAGCCCGGCCTCCGCCGCGGCCGCAAGGCACGCCTCCTGAAACTTCTCGACATAGCGAACCGCATGGCCGAAACGCTGCTTGACGTGCTGGGCGAGGGACCAGTAGGGCCGTCCCAGCCGGTCGTGCATCCAGTGCACGAACCGGTTCAGCGTCAGCAGGCTGCGACACGCGGCGGCGCCGGCTGCCTTCGCGAGCGCGCCGCATTTGATGACATTGTCGAACTCGTCGCCGTGCAGCACCAGAAGGCGCCTGCCCGACTTGGTCGTGTGAACGTGGCGGCGCGCAATCTCGATGTTGCCGAAGTTCCTGCCGCACAGGAATCTGAGCTCGTCGTCATGGTTGCCGGGAACGTAGATTACACGGGTGCCGGTCTGGCTCTTCTCGAGAATCAGGCGCAGCACCTCGCTGTGCGACGCCGGCCAGTGCACGCTGCGTTTCATGCTCTCGAGGTCGATGATGTCTCCGACCAGATACAACAAGTCGCACTGCACGTTGCGCAGAAAGCTCAACAGCAGGTCGGCACGGCACGCACGAGAGCCGAGGTGGACGTCCGACAGCCAGATCGATCGCAGGTTTTGACTAAGCGGCATGATCCCTTGCTCGAAAGTGGTCCGTTCGCGACGGCGCGCACCATAGCACGCGGTTCGGGCGACCGGTAGGCGTCGCAGACGTGCGACGATCAGCGTCCCGACTCGCCCTCCGGGCCGGCTGCCTCGCCGATGATCACCTCGGCCGCGCCGGATTCGTTCAGGGCCGCGTCGCGGGCGTAGACACGGTAGCTCAGCCGTTCCGGCCCGGCGTCGCGGTCCGTGAAACGCGTGGCGGTCGTCAACGCCGCGATGCGTCGGTTGCGCTGCAGCACGTAGTCCACGACACCTGTGTCGTCCGCGGGCTCGTCCCACGAAAGAACGACTTCGCCGTCGACCCTGGTGGCGGTCAGCTTACCGGGTACCGCCGGCGGCTGCGTGTCCTGCGTCGCGTTTTCGGTACGCAGACGGGGGCGGTCGAACGGATACGTCTCGTCGCGCACGCGCGGGTCCGTCAGCGCCTCGCCGATGAACGCGAAAAGATCGCGCTCCTGCACGGAGCTCATGTTGAACGCGTACGTGCCGGCGCCCGGGATGTCGTCGCGCTCCGGGAATACCGTGCCGGTCTGGTAGAAGCCGATCGCGGCTCCGAGGTGCGTGAACTCGCCCGTGTGCATGAAACGTTTCCGGAGCCCCGCGTTGCGCAGGCTCGGCACCTTCATGTCGCCGGCGTCGGCCGGATCGCCCGTGACGCCCATCCGGCCCGGATCGTACTCGACGCGGCGCAGCCCGATGTTGAAGAACGCATCGTTCGTGAAAAGCGGCGGCACGTGGCAGTTCATGCAGCGCAGCGACTGGAACGCGCGCCAGCCCTGAACCTCGGCCGCCGTCATCGCGTCGTCGTCACCGGCCTGGTAGCGGTCCCACGGAGTCTCGTCGGCGACGAGCGTGCGCTGGTAGGCCGCGATAGCGAACGCGATCCGCACCGCAGTGATGGCCGGGTCGCCGAAAGCCCGCTCGAACAGCGCCGGGTAGCTCGGGTCCGCGCCGATCGCGGCGCGCACGTCCTCGGGCCAGCCGGTTGCAAGGGCCAGCGGCGCCTCGTGCTCGAGCTTCGCCGTCAGCTCCGCCCACTCGCGGCCGGGCTTCATCATCTCCGCGTCGTTCGACAGGGCCACGAGCGTCTGCGCCTCGAGCGCGCCGTGCCGCTCGATCACGACCCGACCGGTCACCGGGTCCCGGAACTCGGGCCCGGCACTGCCGTCCCAGAAGAGCCGCTCCGCCCACAGGCCGCCGAAGTTCGATGGGCTGAGCCGGCCGGTGATCTGATGGCCGCGGCCGAAAACCGGGTGCTCGACGGCCATGCCGCCGCTGTCCATGCCGACGATGCCCGGGGAGCCGTAGACGTCGTCGATCGTGCCCGGGTCCGTGCCCGGATGCCTTCCGTACCGCGGATCGGCTCCGCCCGAAGCCGGGCGATGACAGGTGCCGCAGGCGACCGTGTTGTCGCTCGACAGCTGCTCGTCCCAGAACAGGATCTTGCCGAGCACACGCTTCGGCTCGGTAATCGGGTTTTCTGGCGGCACCGGAACGCGCGGTAACGCCAGCACGGCGCCGACCGGCGCAAGCAGCAGGAGACCGAGGGTGACGCGAGCGCGCAGAGAAGGCGGGTCCATCGCCTGCACATTGTAACGGGTCGGCCGGCCCGCGTTCTGCCGGCAGGAACGAGAGCGGGAGGCCCGCTTCCGAGACCTCCCGCCCCGCCGCGCGAACATCGGTCGGCTAGTTGCCGAACTCGGCGCGCAGGCCGATGTTCCAACCGGTGTTGTCGTCGTCGAAGTCGAGGCCGAGGCCGACGGCCACGGTGTCGGTGAAGTAGTAGCGGCCAGCCAGCGACAGGTAGGTGTTGGAATCGTCGAGGTCGACATGACGGATGCCGCCCTGAACCTCGATGTCGTCGTGTATCCGGCTTCTGAGTCCCACGCCGAGGCCGAGGCCGTCGTCGTCGGCGTCACCGAAAGGCGTGTCGATCTCGACATGCGCCCACGACAGATCGGCGATCAGGTCGAGCTCGGGCTTCAGGCCCCAGCGCATGCCGGCGCCGAGGTTGTAGCCGTCTGCGTCGACGCCCCGGCTGTAGTCGTAAGTCGAATAGTCGGCGAAGACGAATACGGTGTCCGTCAGAGACAGCGAGCCCTTGAGCGCCAGGCCGTCGCCGCCGACATCGAACGCGCCGACGTCGCGGTCCACGTCGAGATAGGAGGCTTCGACGAACGTGTAGTCGAGTCTCTCCTGCGCGAAGCCGGTCAACGGCAGCAGCGCAACGGTCAGTAGAAGCTTGTTCGTTTTCATGTTTCCTTACTCCAAACGTTCATGCGGAACCTTTAAGATGCAGCCACCTCCCTGGCCCTCCCGGCGCCCGCGCGCGCGGTCGTCGAGCAACAGTGCGCGAATCTAACGGATCGTGGCTTCCGGCGCCACTGAAAACGGCCCGAACTTTTCTTTGCTGCTGCTTGGCTTATGGACAGCCGTTCGCGTTGAAAGCTATGTTAGACGCCAAGATGTCGTTAATTTCCAACAGCCCGTGATGCGGCCGACACAGCGCAGTTCGCTCGTCAGCGGCGCGTTGCTGTGCCTGCTCGTGATCGCGGAATCGCTGGCGGTTGCGCATGCGCTCGATTTCGAGGCGCACGCGCCCGACGAGGTCTGCAAGATCTGCATCGGCGCGGCCGCCCTCGGCGGGGCGGCGCCGGCTCGAGCGCCGACGATGCTGCTGCCCCGCGCAGCGGCGTCGGCCCCGGTCTTCGAGCCGCGTCCCGCGGCGCTCGCGCGAGCGGAGGCGCCGTCAGCCAGAGGGCCTCCGCCCGCTTCCTGATCTTTGTCCTGACGTCACGGTGCCCTCATGCGCGGCACCCGTCGTGGATTTGAAGGGAAGGAAGGAATCATCATGTCGATAGGAATTGCGGCGGCAGCCTGCCGCTGCGCATTGCCGGCCGTCGCCGCGCTGGCGGCGCCCGGCCTGGCCGTCGCGCAGGACGTCCTCGAAGAGGTGCGCGTCGTCGGGACGCCGCACGATCGCTCTCCCGCCGAGCTCGCACAGTCGGTCAGCGTTCTGACCGGCGATACGCTGCGGCGCGCGCTCGAATCGAATCTGGGCGAGACGCTGGCCGGCGAGCTCGGCGTCAGCTCCAGCTACTTCGGCAGCGGCGCATCGCGGCCTGTCATTCGCGGGCTCGCCGGCGCTCGTGTCCGGACTCTGGAGGACGGTGTCGACTCGCTCGACGTGTCGACGATCAGCAGCGACCACGCCGTCGGTATCGATCCGTCGATTGCGGAGCAGATCGAGATATTCCGCGGTCCGTCGACGCTGCTGTACGGCAGCGGCGCCGTCGGCGGTGTCGTCAATACCCTCACGGGCAGGATCCCCGAAGCGGCACCCGAGGACGGGCTGGCCGCAACCGTGGATCTGCGGGCGGGCACCGTCGCCGACGAGCGCGCCGGAGCGGTGCGCGTCGACGGGGGCGGGGACGCTTGGGCCTGGCACTTCGATGCGGCGCGGCGCGACAACGGCGACTACGAGGTGCCGGGCTCGCCGTTCGCGGAAAGCGTTCTCGAGGCGGACCACGAAGCGCCCGGCGCCGAGGAGGAGGTGACCGGCTACGTGCCGAACAGCGACTTCGATACGAGCGGCGCGGCTGTCGGCGTTTCGCATATCGGCGATCTCGGCTTCTTCGGCGCCGCGCTGAGCGGTTTCGACAGCGACTACGGTGTGCCCGGTCATCTGCACGCCTCGGGCGCGGACGAGCACGCCGGCGGCGAGGAGCACGCGCGCGACGAGCACGCAGACGAGGACGGCGAGATCGTCCGCGTCGCGCTCGAGCAGCGCCGGCTCGACCTGAAGGGAGGATGGTTCGACGTCGGCGCCGCGGTCGCCGAGATCGACTTTCGTCTCGGCATCGGCGACTACGAGCACGTCGAGATCGAATCCGGCGAGATCGGCACACGCTTCCGCAACGACGCGTGGGAAGGGCGGGTCGATCTCGTCCATGCGCCGTGGGGCGCGTGGGAAGGCGCTTTCGGCGTGCAGCTCGGCAGCACCGAGTACTCCGCGACCGGCGCGGAGGCCTTCGTCCCGCCCGTGGACACCCGGCATGCCGGGCTGTTCCTGCTCGAGCAGCGGGGCTTCGGTCGGTGGCAGCTGTCCGCCGGCGGCCGGGTCGAGCGCGTTCGGCACGCGCCGGCGACGGCCCCGGCGGTCTCGCGCACCGCGGCGAGCGTCTCGGCCGCGGGCGTCATGGACCTCGGCAGGGACCGTTCATTCGTCGTCAACGCCGCCGTTGCCGAGCGCGTTCCGGGCGCCGAGGAGCTGTTCAGTTACGGGCCGCATCTCGCGTCGCGCAGCTTCGAGATCGGCGATGCGGGGCTCGGCATCGAGACGTCGCGGCACGTCGACGTCGGCCTGCGCAGAACGGACGGCCGCGTGCGCTGGGCCGTGACCGGCTTTCATACGCGTTTCGCCGACTTCGTCTATCTCGCATCGCTCGGTACGGAGGACGAAGCGAGCGGCCTGCCGTTGTTCGCATACCGTCAGCGGGACGCCCGCTTCAGCGGTATCGAAGCCGAAGTGTTCGCGACGCTCGTGCGCATCGGATCCGGCGGCGAGCTCGACGCCCGGGTCTACGGCGACCTGGTCGACGCCGAGCTCGCCGGCGCAGAGCATCTGCCGCGCATTCCGCCGCGCCGCCTCGGGGTCAGGGTTCAGTATCACGACGACCGCGTGCTCGCCGGGCTGACGGTCGTGCGGCATGACGAGCAGGACGACGTCGCGCCGTACGAGACGGCGACGCCCGGGTATACGCTGGTCGATGCGGATCTGTCGTGGGACGTGGGCAGCACCGGAGGAGGCGAGCTCAGCGTGATGCTGCGCGCGTCGAATCTGCTCGACGAGGTGGCGCGCCGACACACGTCCCTGGTCAAGGACGTCGCGCCCTTGCCGGGACGCAACTACACGATCGGCTTCAGGGCTTCGTTCTGACGAAGGCGCGGCCGACGCGCGGCGCTGCGAGGGACCGGAATGCGCGCATCGTGCGCCGCGCGGTGGCTGCTGGGCGCCGCGCGAGGCCAGCGTGAATCAATCGCCGGGCGGAGGCGGCCCCTCGTGCGCGTGGCGCCACATCTCGCTCGCGCGCGCGATGATCGACGGCAGGTCCTCGGCGAGCAGATACCCCTGCCTCGCGAGCGTTTCGGCGTGCTCGGCGACGAGGCCGATGTAATGCTCGCGGCTCGGGTAACGTTCCTCGACCGACGGCCGCGGGTCGCCGGCGGCCATCCGCGCGGCGCGATTCGGCGCGAATGCGATATACGAGCCCTGCAGGCTCACGAGCTCGTCCTCGGGGCCGAAAGGCGCCCGATAGAGGCTCCACCCGGTATAGGTCGCGAGCGGCGCGGCCAGCTCGGGCGAAACGAGGCCCGCGACCTCGTTGCCGTCCGCGTCCACCTGCGGCAGCAGCAGCGGATACGGCTCGCCGACGCGCGGCGGCTCGAACGCGGCGACCCGCTCGGTGCGGAACGAGTC
>JAFGNC010000589.1 GCA_016927175.1 Gammaproteobacteria bacterium
CGGCCGCCGTCTCGCCCCGGTCCGCGGCCGCCGTCTCGCCCCGGTCCGCGGCCGCCGTCTCGCCGCGGTCCGCGCCCGCCGTCTCGTCCTTTCCGGCGCGCGCCGTCCCGACCTCGCGGCTCGACGTCCCGACTTCCCGGGCGCTCGGTGTCCCGGCTGCCGCCGTGTCGACGCCGCGGCGATCTGCCGCCTCGACGTCGTCACCCCGCGTCGATTGCGCATTCGCGGCGGCTGCGACCGTCAGACCCAGCGCCGTCATGATCAACCTGTTTGTCCACTTCATGTTTGTCCACTTCATGTTTGTCCACTTCATGGCCTCATTGCCTCCTTGCGGTCATTGGTTCCTGCGGAGCAATAGTCATGCCAGCGGCGACGCGGGGTCGTTGTGCCGGGAGCCCATCCACCGGCACAATGCGCTGATCCAGCCGCGAGAGCAGCGATGGGCGATCTGCAGGACCCGGCCGACCCGCCAACGATCAAGCGCCGACGCGTGCTGCAGGCCTGTTGCGGACTCGCGCTGACGGTCCGCTCCGCCGCACAGGCGGACGACGCCGACGCCGCGGCCGCCCCGCCCCGCGAGAACGATCTGCTGGTGCACGCCTTCGGCCCGCGCGCCGGGGAAGTCGTCGCGCCCGGCGACATCGAGGCGAATGCGGAGCAGATACTCGTTTATCCGATGGACCCGGCCACCGGCACCGTCCGCGACGGCACGCGGCTCAACCAGCTGATCCTCGTGCGCCTCGATCCGGACACGCTCGCGCCCGAGACGCGTCAGCGGTCGGCCGAAGGCATCGTCGCCTACTCCGGCGTCTGCACTCACACCGGCTGCGACGTGACGGACTGGTACGACGACGTGCTGCGCTTCAAGTGCCCGTGCCACGAGTCCGAGTTCGACCCCAGCGACGGCGCGCGCGTGATCGGCGGTCCCGCTCCGTCGCCGCTTGCTGCGCTGCCGCTAAAGATCGCCGACGGCGTCATCGCCGTGGCCGGCGCATTCGTCGGCACGGTCGGCTTCACGCAGCCTGGATTCGACACCTTCGGCCCCTGATCGCCGACGCTCGGGAGAAACCCGGATGACGCCACGCACGTCGCTCCGCTCGTTCATCGCGCTCGCCTGTCTCGCCGCGGCCGTCGCCGGCGCACAGCCTTCCGGCGACTACAGCCCCGTCACGGACGAGCGGCTCGTCGAGCCCGAGGAAGGCAACTGGCTGATGTATCTGCGCACGTACGACTCGTGGAGCTACAGCCCGCTCGACCGGATCACGACGCGCAACGTCTCGAGCCTCGTGCCGGTCTGGACGATGTCGACGGGCACGGGCGAGGGACACCAGTCGCCGCCGATCGTCAACGACGGCGTAATGTTCATCACGACGCCGTTCAACCAGGTCTTTGCGCTCGATGCCGTGACCGGCGACCTGCTGTGGCGTTACCGGCACCGTCTGCCGCCCGACCTGCGCATGGGCCACCCGACGAATCGCGGCGTGGCGCTGTATGGCGACAAGGTCTACACGGCGACGTCCGACGCGAAGGTCGTCGCGCTCGACGCGGCGACCGGCGAGGTTGCGTGGGAGCGCGCCGTCGAGGACTACAACGGCGGCTACTACATGACGCTCGCGCCGCTCGCGGCGCGCGGCCGCATCATGGTGGGCGTGTCGGGCGGCGAGCGCGGCATCCGCGGCTTCGTGATCGCGCTCGACGCGGAAACGGGCGACGAGGTCTGGAAGACGTACACGATCCCGGGGCCGGGAGAGCCGGGCCACGACACGTGGCCCGAGGACGCATGGCAGACCGGCGGAGCGCCGGTGTGGATCACGGGCAGTTACGACCCCGAGCTCGGCCTGACGTACTGGGGCACCGGAAATCCCGGGCCGTGGACCGGCGACGCGCGTCCGGGGGACAACCTCTACACGAACTCCGTCATCGCGCTCGACGTCGAGACGGGCGAGCTTCGCGGCCATCACCAGTATCACTGGAACGGCTCGTGGGATTGGGACGAGGTGGCGGCGCCGCTGCTGATCGACGTTCAGAGGGAGGGGCGCCGGGTCCCCGGTCTGGTGCACGCCGGCCGCAACGGTTATCTGTGGATACTCGAGCGCGCGGCCTCAAGCATCTCGTTCATCGACGCAAAGCCCTACGTCGCGCAGAACGTGTTCACCAGCATCGACCCGCAGACCGGCCGCCCCGAGTACGACATGGCCCGCAAGCCCGCGATCGGGCACCGCGCCGAGTTCTGCCCGTCATTGTGGGGCGGCAAGGACTGGCCGCCCGCGGCTTACAACCCCGGGACGGGCTACCTCTACATCCCGGCGAACGAGAATCTTTGCCAGCAGATGGAGGGCGAGGAGGTCGAATACCGCCGCGGCCAGAATTTCACCGGCGTGCAGGCCGATTTCAGCGTCGTAGACGGCGCCGATCACATCGGCGAGCTGCAGGCATGGGACCTCGCGACCGGCGAGCGCGTCTGGACGCACGAGTTCGAGTCGCCGAACTGGGGACCCGTAATGACGACGGCCGGAGGCCTCGTGTTCACCGGCGGCACCAGCGACCGGTACTTCCGCGCGTTCGACGCCTCCTCGGGGCGGCTGTTGTGGCAGTACCGGACGAACTCCGGCGTCACCGGCGTGCCGACGTCGTTCGAGGTCGGCGGAGTGCAGTACATCGCCGTGCAGTCCGGCTGGGGCGTCGACGCGCAGGGCATGCTCGGGCGGATCGACCGCTACCGCGGCACGGAGACGATCGTGCCGCAGGGCGGTGTCGTTTGGGTATTCGCGCTGCGGCGCTGAGCCCGGCGATGCCGCTCACATCGCGCCGGTGAGGCTGATGAACGCGCCCTGGTGATCGAAGCTGAGGTCCGTCAGGTCGTCCGAGAAGCTCGTGAAGTTGTAGCCCGTACCGAGCTTGATGTGCCTGCCGACGTAACGCGACACGACGACCAGCGCACCGCTGCGCCTGTCGCCTATGTCGTGCATGTCGAGCAGTCGCGTCTCGAACAGCGCCTCCCAGTCCTTCCTGAACTCCCAGTCGGCGCGCAGCACGTACAGCTGCGCCCCGTTGTCGAAGAACTCCGGGTTCTCGCGGTCGAGGCTCACCTCGCTGAGCCGATAGGCATACTTGCCGCCGATCGACCAGCGAGGCCGGATGTCGTAAGTCCAGTCGAACGACGCGATGCGGCTCTTCTGCATGAACTCGGCTGACGAATCCTTCAGCGTGATCTGCCCGGCCGTCGGCATGTTGGCGAAGTACGTCAGCTTCGCGAGCGCGTTGAAGCGGTCGTTCCTGACGGGCCGATAGGCGTAACCGAGCACGGCCTCGGTATACCCGCCGTCGTAGAACTGGCCCTGGGAGCTGTCGCTGTCGGAGCGGTTCAGCTTGCCGAGCAGGCGCGCGGCCGGCGTGATCTGATACTTGAAGTTGCTTCTGAACAGCCACGTCGTGCGGATCGCGGTAGTCAGGTCCGGCTGCTCGGATTCGTCGCGGCGATACTCGATGCCGCTCGAGAACTGTACGGCGTCGAAGCCGTAGCCGACCTGGATTCCGCCGGCCGTGCGCTCCGTCTCGGCGCCCGTCAGGACATCCTGCAGCGTGCCGATGTCCGTGCTCGCACCGAAGTTCAGCCTGTCCGTCGGCGAGAAGCTGATGCCGGTCGAGTGCGTCAGGCCGGTCAGCGCCTCGTTGTGCTGGTAGCGCTCTTCGAGAAAAACGCTGGCGCTGTCCGAGAAGCGCGTTTTCGCACCGGCGACCAGCGTGCCCTCGCTGCCTCGGCTCGCGCGCAAGGCGTTGTCGGTGCGCTCGTTCTCGAGCGCATAGTTGACGTAGACGCTCGTGCGCTCGGAATGCATGTAGTTGGTGCCGATTCTGCCGCCGCGGCCGAGGTCGCCGTCGGAGATTTCGACGTCGAGCCCGAGGCGCTCGGAGATCCGATAAGCGCCGCCCATGCCGATCCGCTCGTTCTCCGGGCGGTCGCCGCTCACGGACAGCGTATCCTGCAGGAATCCGTACGCGCGCCATTTGCCCAGCGAGTCGTAACCGACCTGTACGACCGCATCCTGCCGTTCGCCCTGTTCCTGCGTCAGCGGCACGATCGGCGAATGGTCTTCGCGGACATCCTGTCTGACGCCGGTGCTGAGATCCCAGCGCTCCGTCATCTGCCAGCCGACGTCGAACTCCTCGGCCTGCGTCTCGATGCCCTGCTCCTGGATCCGCGTATCGCTCTTTGCGGTCAGCGACACGCGCTCGCCGACGTCGATCGTGAACGCGCCGCCGTAGTTGCGCGTGTCGGTCAGCGTCGCGAGCCCGGGCGCCGCATAGCCCGCCTCGACGTCCTGGCCGTACAGCGTCAAGCGGCCCCGCTGCGCGTCGAAAAAGTCGCCGAGACCGAGGCTGATATCCGCGCGCTCGGCGCCTGCGTCGGCCGAGACGAACGACACGTCGTCGTAGCCGTAGAAGCCGAACCCGCCGTCGTCCGAGCGCACGGAGCTCGTCAGGAAGCCTTCGCTGCGGCCGGTCTGCAGCTTGAGCCACGTCTGCTCGCTCTTGCGCAGAGTCAGGTCGGCGCCGTTCAGGTTGCTGTCGATGTCGCCCTGCTCGTTGGAGTTGGCGGTGAGCCCGATTCCGATGTGGTCGTTGAACCAGTAGCGGGCCTGGCCGCCGACGGACAGCGCGTCGATCTCTTCGAAGCCGGGCGTATATTCGTAGCGCACGACGAGGTAG
>JAFGNC010000018.1 GCA_016927175.1 Gammaproteobacteria bacterium
ATCGGCCGCGACTACGAGTGTGAGCTGATGCCGCTCGGACTCGCCGAAAACGTCGGCGCCATCGTGTGGAGCCCTCTCGGGTGGGGGCGGCTGACCGGCCGTATACGGCGCGGCCGACCGGAACCCCCGTCACGCCGGTTACGCGATACGGCCGCCGTCGCGCCGCCGGTCGACGACGACCGGCTGTTCCGGGTCGTGGACGCGCTCGACGCGATTGCGCGGGAGACGGGCAGGTCGATTCCGCAGGTCGCGATCAACTGGCTGCTGCAGCGCCCGACCGTGGCGACGGTGCTGATCGGTGCCCGTGATGAGCGGCAGCTGCGTGAAAATCTGGGCGCGACCGGCTGGTCCTTGAGCGCCGGGCACGTCCGGCTCCTCGACGAGGCGAGCTACGTGACGCCGGCCTATCCCTACTACCCCTACTGGAACGGCCAATTCGCCGAACGCACGCCGCCGCCCGTGCCCGCCGGCCGTCAATCGCCGTGAAGTGCCGCCGCGGCCGCCTCGTGCGCCGCGAAAGACGCCCCGATCGCGAGCTTGGACAGGTGACGTCGAGCGGTGTGCGAACCGTGGTCGCGGTGTCACCGCGAGCTCGGCACCTATTCTTTTTCGCGCCCGGGATTGTTAACTTGCGAATCACAATCAGCGAACAAAGGTCTTCGTCATGCGCAAAATGCCGGCCGCTTCGATCACGCTCACCGTTGCCCTGCTGGCGGCCGGCTCACTCTTCGATGCGGCCGCGCAGCCGGGCACGGGCTCGGCGGCCGACTCCGGGCTTGCTCCGATCCGCGTTTCCGGAAGCTACTGGATCGAGCTGTCCCCGGTGGTCGTCGCGGCCGAACGCTTCTACCCCGAGCAGTTGAGCGTCGGCGAGGGCGGGATCACCCGCATCACTTCGGGAGAAGCCGACCTCGCGACCAACGCCGAAACGCAGTTGCTGCGCGAATCCGTGGCCAACCCCGATCTGCGGATCATCATGACGGTGACCGAAAGCTTTTATCGGCTGGTGGCGCGGCGCTCCGCCGGGATCGAGACTTTGGAGGACCTGCGGGGCAAGCGCGTGATGTTGCCGCGAAGGACCTCGGCCAACTATTACCTGGTCGCGATGCTGAGAACGGTAGGGCTGACCGAGGCGGACGTCGAGCTGGTGCCCTTGCCTCGGGCGGACGACGTGAAGACTTCGCTGGACCTGATGTCGGATGCTTTGCTCAGCGGCGAAGCAGACGTCATCTCCATATGGGAACCGGAGCCCGAAGACGCCATCCGTCAGCTGGGCGACGACGCCGTCGTTTTGCAGGACCGCAGCGTTTATCGCGAGGTCTTCAACCTGCACGCGACGGCCACGGCGCTGGCCGATCCGGACAAGCGCCGCTCGATAGTGGCCTTCGTCCGCGCTGTCGCGGACGCAACAGAGGCTTTGCAGGAAGATCCGCAAGCCTATTGGCCCGATATATCGAGCGTCATCGGCTATACCGAAGAGCAGATCGCCGACGGCTGGCCGGAGATGGAGTTTCCGGTCCGAATCGTCCCGGACATGCTCGACGTGCTCGAAACCGAGGAGGCCTGGGTGGCCGAAGAGCTCGACCGTGAGCCGCGCTCGCGGCAGGAGCTGGCAAGATTCATCGACACGTCCGTGCTCGAGGAAGCGCTCGCCGGCAGATAGACGCTCGACCGTTGGAACGGGGGGAGAACAGTGCAGTTCAACGTTTCTCGATTCGCAATTGCCGCGGCCTTCGTGGCGCTTCCCGCCGCCGGCTGGGCGCAGCCCGCAGCGGACCGAGACGTCCTGCTGATCGAAAGGCAGGGCGCGTTCGCCGTCGGCGGCACGATTCTCGGAAACCCGGACGAATCGTCGCTCCACTGCGACCATGGCGTCGTCGAGTTCCAGATTCCGCCGACTCCGCGCGCGGTCAATCTGCTGATGTGGCACAGCGCGAGCGCGCTCGCCTGGCAGCAGCGCTGGGACGGCGGGGAAGGGTTTCAGAGCATCTTCCTGCGGCGCGATTACCCCGTGTATCTGTGGGACGGCCCGAGAGTCGGCCGCGCCGATTGGGGTTGTGCCGAGTCGACGTATTCGCCGGAGACCGGCAGGGACCAGGGCAACTTCACGGCCTGGCGGTTCGGCGCGGAGTATCCGCAATGGTTCGAAGGCGTGCAGTTTCCGACGGAGGACGCCGAGGCCTGGAACCAGGCAATGCGAGCACGCTATCAGGAATACGACTCGGTCGAGAATGCGGAGCTGCAAGCGGACGCCGCGGCTCGGCTGGTCGACAGGATCGGCCCGACCGTCGCGTTGACGAACTCGGCCGGCGGTCTCCGCGCGTTGCTGACCGCGCTGAAGAGCGACAACATGGCCGGCATCGTCATGTACGAGAACGTCGGCTTCGTCTTTCCCGAAGGCGAATGGTCCGGCAGGACGAACGGACCTTTCGGGCCGGTCGTCGTGCCGCAGGACGAGTTCATGAGATTGACGCGAATTCCGCTTCAGGTCGTCTGGGGCGACAACGTCGATCAGTCGCCGATCCAGATGGCAGCGCTCGAGCAGTCGAAGCGGTTCATCGAAGTGGTCAACGAGCACGGCGGTAACGCGGAGCTGCTGATGCTTCGCGACGCGGGTCTCGTGGGCAACACACATATCCCGTTCGCAGACATGAACAATGTCGAGGTTGCCGATCTGCTTTCGAAGTTTCTGAGCGAGCACGGGCTCGACCGCTACGCGGAGGAGCATCAGGCCGCCGAACGACCCTGAGCCGGTCCTTCATCTCGCCCGCGGCGGCGGGGGCGGACCGGTCGTCGCCGCAGCAGGCTCTGCTTCGCCTCGCCTCCCTCGGCGTCGCCGTGAACGCTCGGCCGTGAGCCTTTGACCGTGAACGCTCGGCCGTGAGCCTTTGGCCGTGAACCTTTCGTGCGCAGGCCGGCACTCAAATCCCGAGCGGCACCGCGAGAGAGCGGGTGCGTTTCCTGGACGAGACGCGGAGGATGAGCTCGATGTGGATCTCCCTCACCGCAACGCTGATTCGCCGACGCGGATGGTTCCTGCTGCCGGCCTCCTGGCTGGTCGTCGGCGCGGCTTTCGGGCCGGCCGCGGCGCAGGAGGGGCCCGCCGCGGTCGTCGAGATGACGACCACGCTGCAGTTCGCCCCGCAGCTGGTCGAGATCACGGTCGGCGAGACCGTGGAGTGGCGAAACGTATCGCCGGTCGTGCATACCGTCACCGCGGATCCCGCGCTGGCGAACGACCCGAGCTTCGTCAGCCTGCCTGAAGAGGCCGAGCCGTTCGATTCGGGAGCGATTGCGCCGGACGGGACGTTCAGCCAAACGTTCACGGTTGCCGGTACTTACGAATACTTCTGCGTGCCTCATCAAAGCGCCGGCATGCGGGGCACGGTCGTCGTCAGCGCCGAAGGGAGCGGTGACGGCGGGCCGGGGCTCGACGATCCGCTCCCGGATCCGATTCCGCTTTCGGACGTGGCGATCGGGCTCGACCCGGTTCTGGAGGGCCTGACGGCGCCGAACTGGGCGACGAGCGCGCCGGGGCTGCCGGACCGGCTGTTCGTCGTCGACCAGGCGGGCCTGATCCAGGCGCTCGACCTGTCGACGGGACAGGCGAACGTCTTCCTGGACGTGTCCGATCGGCTCGTCGAGCTCGGCAGTTCCGGACCGGAGACTTTCGACGAGCGCGGGCTGCTCGGGCTCGCCTTCCATCCCGGTTATCAGACGAATGGCCTGTTGTACACGTATACGTCTGAGCCGGTCGGCGCGGCAGCCGATTTCACGACGATGCCGGAGGGTACCGAGCCGAACCATCAGTCCGTGATTCTCGAGTGGCAGGTGCCCGAGCCGGCCGATCCGGCCTCGGCACCCGACCCGGCGACGGCGCGCGAAGTGCTGCGAATCGACGAGCCGCAGTTCAATCACGACGCCGGAGCGCTCGTGTTCGATGCGGACGGCCTGCTGCTGATCGCGCTCGGCGACGGCGGCAACGCCGACGACCAGGGAGTCGGGCACGGCGACACCGGCAACGGCCAGAATACCGGCAATCCGCTCGGCGCGATCCTGCGCATCGATCCGCTCGGCACGGATTCCGCCAACGGTCAGTACGGCATACCGCCGACGAATCCCTTCATAGGGCAGGCCGGTGTCGTCGAGGAGATTTACGCCTACGGGTTCCGCAACCCGTTCCGCATGTCGATCGATCCCGAGACGCATGAGTTGTGGGTCGCCGATGCGGGTCAGCACGACATCGAGGAGGTGAACCTCGTCAGCGCGGGCGGCAACTATGGCTGGAACCTGAAGGAGGGGAGCTTCTTCTTCGATCCGAACGGTGAGGACAACGGCTTCGCGACGGACGAGCCACCAGCCGGTGGCGTGCCCGTCGATCTGATCGACCCGGTCGCCGAGTACGATCACGACGAGGGGATTGCCGTCATCGGCGGCTTCGTCTACCGGGGCGCCGACGTACCGGACCTCGCGGGCCGGTACGTGTTCGGCGACTACGGCACCGCCGAGAGCGGCGGGAGGCTGTTCGTCCTCGGTGAGGACGGCTCGATCGGGGAGCTCGGCACCGGCGAGGATGCGGGTCTCGCGCTGCGTCTCCTCGGCTTCGGCCGCGACGCGGTCGGCGAGATTTATGTGCTCGCTAACGAAACCGGCACGCCTTTCGGCGACACCGGCGTCGTGTTGCGGGTTACGGGCGCGGAAAGTGACGACGCCGGCGAAGCGGCGGACGTCGCGCCCGGCGGGGAGGCCGGCGAAGCGGAGGACGTCCCGCCCGGCGAGGCCGGCGACGCTAGCGAAGGGGAGAATGCCGTGCCCGGTGAGGTCGACGGCGAAGTGGAGGACGAGGTTCCCGGGGACGGCGTAGCGGTGCCTTATCCGGTGGCCGCACCCGTCCGGCCGCCGGAGTGAGGTTTCTCGGCACAGCGCCCGAAACCGGCATAGAAGCCGGTTTCGACCGCGTCGAAGCGGGCGGAAGTGCGGGAGACACGGGGCGTATACTGGTGCGCCAGACGTCCCGGCGGCGGCCGACCGTAGCTGCCGCGCTCGCGCCACGGGCGCCCGGAACGTGGACGGGGCGCAGCTGACGCGCGGCGTGACATGGCGCGGGGGAATCGATGCCCAATACGAAACTGTCGCCGCTGCTCGCGCTCATCGTCGTGCTCGCCGCCTGTGCAGGCGAAAGCCAATTCGGTCCGGACGCCGTCCAGCCGCCCGGCGACGCTTCCGCCGAGACGAATGACGAGGACGCCGCTCCGGCGGCAAGCGACGACGAGGCAGTCGTCGCGGCCGGCGAGACGGCGGCCATGGCATTGACCCGCGAGCTCATGGGCCGCGTGAGCGGCGCGGTGGCCGAAGGCGGGCCGACGTACGCGATCGGCTTCTGCTCGGAACAGGCGCTGCCGTTGACGTCGGCCGTGGCCGAAGAGCTCGGCGTCGACATCAGGCGTACCTCGTCCCGGGTCCGCAATCCACGGAACGCGCCCGATGCGGGTGATCGTGAGGCTCTCGCGTACTTCGAAGGGGAACTGGAAGCGGGCAACGCGCTGCCGCAGCATCTGGTTCGGCGGGATGACGGCGAGACGCGCTATTACCGTCCGATCGTCGTCGCGGAATTCTGCACGGCCTGCCACGGGCCGCGCGATGCATTGGATCCCGACGTGCGCGAGATACTGGACAGCCGCTACCCGGACGACCGGGCGACCGGCTACGCCGCGGGCGACTTCCGCGGGCTGATCCGCGTCAGCGTGCCGGGCGGTTGAGGCAGCCCGCGAGCTAAAAATTGGTGGGCCCGGTAGGACTCGAACCTACGACCAAGGGATTCACTTCGCCCCGCCGTTTCCGGCGGGAGTGGACTATCTCTTCACCCGCAGACGCTGCCGCGCTTGCTCGGGTGCGGGACGCTCCAGCCTGTCATTAAGAGCACTGCAGCTCTCAGGTAGTCTCTGCACCTTCCGGCGGTGCACCGCCGGCTTGGCTCAGGGTTGCCGGCGACCGAATGCTACGGTTCCCCTGAATTCATCCCGTCCACTCCGGGGCTCACGCCGCGGAGGCACCTTTTCGATGAGTCCCCTGCTCTAACCGACTGAGCTACAGGCCCACGCCGATATATTACCTCGCGCATGGCGGGCCGGACCACTGCGGCGGTTGTTCCACCTCGGCGTCACGGTCAGAATCGACACATGGATGCTCATGAGGAGCACACGCGGCGCGAAGCGCTCAACGTGATCATCGATCGGATCGAGGAGACGATGCGGCGCGCGGATGCATGGGACGAGGAGCCGCCGCCACCACAGCTTCTGCGCAGCAAGCAGCCCTTCTGCTACGACACGCTGACGTTCCTGCAGTGGGTGCAGTGGCTGATGATCCCGCGCATGCGGCAGATCCTGAACAATCATGAGGAGCTGCCGGAATCGAGCGCGATCCTGCCATACGCGGAGGAGTTCGTGCCGGGCGACGTCGATGCCGACGCCCGCGAGCTGCTGCACCTGATCGAGCGCTTCGACGAGCTGATCTCCCGTTGAGCGGTCGAAAGCGAACGGGTGGCTGGGTTTGCCTCGGCGGTGACGGCCGCGGCCCCAATGGGCTCTTTGCGAGACACGCCGGAAATCGCATCCATGCGGCTCGTCTTCGGCCATCCCTGGCCTCAGACGGTCTCGCCGAGAGACTGACGAGCCTACGTCACGCCGGACGTGTGGTCCTCAGTCTTCGAGCAGGAAGCTGCGCAGCTGGTCGGATCGGGACGGGTGGCGGAGCTTGCGCAGCGCCTTCGCCTCGATCTGCCGGATCCGCTCGCGCGTGACGTCGAACTGCTTGCCGACTTCCTCGAGCGTGTGGTCGGTGTTCATGTCGATGCCGAAGCGCATCCTGAGCACCTTCGCCTCCCGGGGAGTCAGCCCGGCGAGCACGGCGTGCGTCGTCTCCTTCAGGCCTTCCTCCGTCGCCGAGTCGATCGGCGAGGACACGGCCGTGTCCTCGATGAAATCGCCGAGGTGCGAATCCTCGTCGTCGCCGATCGGCGTTTCCATCGAGATCGGCTCCTTCGCGATCTTCAATACCTTGCGGACCTTGTCCTCCGGCATCTCCATGCGCTGGGCCAGCTCCTCGGGCGTCGGCTCGCGTCCCATCTCCTGCAGCATCTGCCGCGAAATCCGGTTCAGCTTGTTGATCGTCTCGATCATGTGCACCGGAATGCGGATCGTGCGTGCCTGGTCCGCAATCGAGCGCGTGATCGCCTGGCGGATCCACCACGTCGCGTAGGTCGAAAACTTGTAGCCGCGCCGGTACTCGAACTTGTCGACGGCCTTCATCAGGCCGATGTTGCCTTCCTGGATCAGGTCCAGGAACTGCAGCCCGCGGTTCGTGTACTTCTTCGCGATCGAGATCACGAGGCGCAGGTTCGCCTCCACCATCTCCTTCTTCGCGCGGCGGGCCTGCGCCTCACCGAGCGAGATCTGGCGGTTGATCTCCTTGATGTCGCTGATCGAAAGGGCCGCCAGCTGCTCGATCTTCTGCAGCCGCTTCTGCGTGCGGACGATCTCGTCCTTCGCCTTCGCGAGCTGCGAAGAGTGCTTGCGCTTGGCCCGGATGTGCTTGTCGACCCAGGTCAGGTTGGTTTCGTTCTTCGGGAAGCTCGCGATGAAGTCCTTGCGAGGCATGCCCGCGTCGCGGACGCACAGCGCCATGACCTGCCGCTCCTGCAGGCGGATCTGGTGCACCATGTCGCGCAGCTGCGCAACCATCTGGTCGAACACCTTCGGCGCGAGCTTCAGCTCCATGAACTCCGTCGTGAACGCTTTCAGCGCCTTCTTGGTCGCCGCGTTCTTGATGCCGTTCTCGGCCAGCAGCTCGACGTACTTCTTGTGCAGACGCTTCAGCTTCTTGAGCCGCTTCGCGACCTCCTCCGGATCAGGGCCGGTATCGGTTGTCGCCGTGTCGCTCGGCTCGTCCTCGTCGTCATTGGCCGCGACTTCGGCACGCGCATTCGGATCCGCGATCTCCTCGTTCGGATCGATGAAGCCGACGATCAGATCCTGCAGCCGCGCCTCGCCGCGAGCTACCTGCTCGTGGGACTCGTACAGCAGATCGAAGGTCAGCGGAAACTGCGCCAGCGCCTCGCGGACCTGGTCGAGGCCTTCTTCGATGCGCTTCGCGATCCGGATCTCGCCCTCGCGCGTCAGCAGCTCGACGGTGCCCATCTCGCGCATATACATGCGCACCGGATCGGTCGTCCGGCCGAACTCGCTGTCCACGGTGGCAAGCGCTGCGGCCGCTTCGTCGGCAGCGTCGTCATCGGTCGATACGGCGGAGTCGGACAGCAGCAACGACTCGGCATCCGGCGCCTTCTCGAACACCGTAATCCCCATGTCGTTGATCATGTTTACGATGTCCTCGATCTGCTCCGGATCGACGATATCGCTCGGAAGGTGATCGTTCACCTCGCCGTAAGTCAGGTAGCCTTGCTCCTTGCCTTTCGCAATCAAGAGCTTGAGCTGCGACTGGCGTTCGTCTTCCTGGGGCTGAGCGGGTGTATCCATAGACGCCTGATACCTCTTGGGTGGAGCGGCTCAAAAACGGGCCAATATAACCTCTTTGGACTGCCTCGGCCACGGCCTGGCTCACTGTTGAGTGGGATGGCCGGGGCCCGAATTAGTTCACAGCGGGGCGGCGCTTCAGCGCCTCGACGGCCTGCCGCTTCTGCCGCCGCTGCGCATATTCCTGCACGATACGTTCGAGGCTGTCCCGCAGCATCGCCGGGGCCCCGCCCTCGTCCTCGAGCGGCGGAGGCGGCTCGCGGGCGAGCCGGTCGACGTGCTTGCCGTCCGGCTCCTCGCGGAACCGCTCGACGAGCTGCGCCGACTTGACATTGGGGTTATCGGCTGCGATTTCAAGTAGTTGTCTGAGCAGCGGCGCCCCGGGCTCGTCCACTTCGTCGAGACCTTCGACCGGCCCCGCAGCCGCAACGGCGGCCGGATAGTGCAGCACGAGCGTGATCGTTCTGCCGATCCGGGTGCGCTTGCGCCCCGGCCTCGGCGGCTGTGCGGGACGCGGCCCCTCGCTCCGCTGCCCCGGGGCATCGATAAGAGCGGCCAGACGCGGAGCTTCGATCCCGGCGAGCCGCGCAAGTTCCTCGAGCAGCAGCTCCCGGTAGACGCCAGGCGAGAGCCGCGCCAGCAGCGGCTTCGCCTGCGCGATCAGCCGGGCGCGGCCGTCGACGCCGCGCGGATCGGCGCGGGCGTTCAGCTCCTCGATCAGGAACTGAGACAGCGGCTGTGCCTCGCCGAGCAGGCGCCGGAATTCTTCGCCGCCCCGCGAGCGGACCAGCGAGTCCGGATCCTCGCCCTCCGGCAGCAGCAGGAACTTCAGCTCCACGTTGCCGCCGGCGAAGGGCAGCGAGGTCTCGAGCGCGCGCCAGGCGGCGGCGCGGCCGGCGCGGTCTCCGTCGAAGCAGAATACGATCCGATCGGCGAGGCGGGTCAGCCTGCGGACGTGGTCCGGCGTCGTCGCCGTGCCGAGAGTCGCGACGGCCGGACCGACGCCGTGCTGCGCGAGACTCGCGACATCGAGATAGCCCTCCACGACCACGATCTGCTCGGGCCTGCCGTGCTGGCCGCGCGACTCGTACAGCCCGTACAGCGCCTGCCCCTTATGGAAAACGGCCGTCTCGGGCGAGTTCAGGTACTTCGGCTCGCCGGCGCCGACGACGCGGCCCCCGAAGCCGATCACGTCGCCTCGGGGGCTCCGGATCGGAAACATGATCCGGTCCCGGAACCGGTCGTAGCAGCGCCCCTTGTCGTTGCGGATGACCAGCCCGGCTTCGATCAGCTGCGCCGTGCGGGCTTCGTCCCGGCCGAGCGCGCGCAGCACGGTATCCCACGCATCGGGTGAGTAGCCGATGCCGAAACGGCCGGCCGTCGCACCGTCGATCCCGCGTTGCTTCAGATACTCGATCGCGTGCGGGTGATCCCGCAGGGCCCGGCGGTAGATCTGGTCCGCCTCCTTCAGCAGCGCCAGCAGACCGCCGTCCTCACGGCGCTGCGCGCCGTCGGCTGCGCCGGCGGGCATGTCCATCCCCAGCATGTCGGCGAGCGCCTCGACGGCCTGCGGGAAGCCCAGGTTCTCGTAATTCATCAGAAAGCCGATGGCCGTGCCGTGGGCGCCGCAGCCGAAGCAGTGGTAGAACCCCTTGCTCGGGCTGACGGTGAAGGAGGGCGTCTTCTCGTCGTGGAAGGGGCAGAGCCCCTGGTGATCGCGGCCGGCCTTCTTCAGGGACACCCGCGAGCCCACGACGTCGACGATATCCGCGCGGGCGATCAGCTCGTCGATGAAATCCTGCGGAATCCGGCCGCTCACTCGCACTTCCCGTCGCAGGAAGACGCGACGCTCGGGGTGCTCGCGAGCCCGGCGAACCCGCTATTCGTCGGACAATGCGGCCCGAACACGGGAATTGGCCTCGCGCATGTCGACTCTGCCGGCCGCCCTCGCCTTGATGATTCCCATGACCTTGCCCATGTCCGCCATGCCCGCCGCGCCCGTTTCGTCGATGGCCTCGCTGATCAGCGCTTCGAGCTCCTCGTCGCTGAGCGGCTCGGGCAGGTAAGTCTGCCAGACGTCGATCTCGGCGGCTTCCTTGGCGGCCAGGTCCTCACGCGCGCCGTCCCGGTACTGAGCCATGGCGTCGCGGCCCTGCTTGATCATGCGCTCGAGCACGTTCTGCACGCCGGCGTCGTCCAAAGGCTGGCGCGAATCGACCTCGCGCTGCTTGACGCCCGCCAGCGCCAGACGCAACGCGGCGAGCCGCGGCTTGTCGCCGGCTCGCATCGCGGCCTTCATGTCTTCTTCGAGGCGGCCCTTCAGCGACATCGAACGTCGAGACCGGTGCGGCTCCGGAGAGGGGTTCCCCGGATCTTAGTCAATGATCAGTACAAGCGTCTACGGCGGGCGAGCGATCTGGAGGTGCGCTTCATGTGGCGCTTCACGGCGGCGGCCTTCTTGCGCTTGCGCTCCTGCGTCGGCTTCTCGTAGTACTCTCTTCGTCGGAGCTCTGTCAGAATACCGGCCTTCTCGCACGCGCGCTTGAATCGGCGCAACGCCGCATCGAAATGTTCACTTTCTCTTACTCGGACGCTTGGCATTAACTACTCGCGGCAGGTGTAATGGACAGGCCGGCAGTGCCGGCACCTAGAGTGAGCCGGCTATGTTAGCCCGGCCGCGCCGAAAGTGTAAAGGGCCCGCGCGACCCGTTCCGCCTCCCGAACCACGCTCCTGAAGACGCTCCTGATGAAGATTCTCGGCATCGAAACGAGCTGCGACGAGACCGGCGTCGCCGTGTACGACACGGCGCGCGGGCTGGTCGCCGAGGCCCTGGCCAGCCAGACGGCCGTTCACGCGCCCTTCGGAGGCGTCGTGCCGGAGCTCGCCTCGCGAGACCATATCGCCAAGCTGACGCCGATGGTGCAGGGTGTGCTGGCGGACGCCGGGCTCGGCCTGGGCGAGCTCGATGCGGTGGCTTACACGGCGGGGCCCGGCCTGATCGGAGCGCTGATGGTCGGCGGCTCGCTGGCCGCGTCGCTCGCCTACGCTCTCGGCATTCCCGCCGTGCCGGTCCACCATATGGAAGGGCATCTGCTCGCGAGCATGCTCGAGGCGGAGCCGCCGCAGTTCCCGTTCCTCGCGCTGCTGGTGTCCGGCGGCCACTCGATGCTGGTGCACGTGCGCTCGCTCGGCCGCTACGAGATCGTCGGGGACACGCTGGACGACGCCGCCGGCGAGGCGTTCGACAAGGTGGCACGATTGTTGTCCCTGCCATACCCGGGCGGACCGCAGCTCGCGGCGCTGGCGACCGACGGCGATCCTCAGCGCTTCGCGTTCCCGCGCCCGCTGCGCAACCAGGGCCTTGCCTTCAGCTTCAGCGGGCTGAAGACCGCCGTCCGGCTGGCGATCGAGGCCGAGGCGGCGGCCCCGGGCGGGCTGACGGATCGGGCGAGGGCGGACGTCGCGGCATCGTTCCAGGCTGCCGTCGTCGATACGCTCGTGGACAAGTGCCGGCTGGCGCTCGAGCAGACGGGGCTCGGGACGCTGGTCATTGCAGGCGGGGTCGGTGCGAACCGCCAGCTGCGGGAGCGCCTGGCCGGGCTCGGGCGCCGGCTGGGAGTGCGGGTCTGCTACCCGAGGCCGGCGCTTTGCACGGACAACGGCGCCATGATCGCGTACGCCGGCGCGTGCCGGGCCCGTGACGGCGACCGGCGCGGGAGCGGGCCGCCTCGAATCGTCGCGCGGCCGCGCTGGTCGCTGGAGGAGCTGACGCCGCCCCGGGCGGACGTCGGCTAGAGGGAAGCAACGGTGGACAAGGTATTTCTGCGCGAGCTTCGGGTCGAGACGATCATCGGGATCTGGGAGTGGGAACGCCATGCGACCCAGATCGTCAGCATCGATCTGGAAATGGCCACGGATGTCCGGCGCGCGGCGTCGCGCGACTCGATCGAGGATGCGCTGAATTACAAGGACGTCGCCAAACGGCTCAT
>JAFGNC010000122.1 GCA_016927175.1 Gammaproteobacteria bacterium
ATGTTGATCCGGATCGGGCCCGGCATCGGCCGCCCGAGCGAGTCGGTGCCGGGGAACGTGCCGAGATAGACGTGCCAGTCGCCGCCGTCCTCGAGATTGAAGTACGCCTCGATCGGGATCTTGATCTCGACGATCGGCTTGATCGAGAAGTCGATCGAGAGTCCGATCGTCAGCGTGCCGCGGCCGAAGTCGAGGTCGATCACGCACAGGAACGTGCCTTCGGCGTTCTTGTCCTTGAGCTCCGGCAGCACGGCCAGCAGATTGGCCTTGACGACGAGCAGAATCCGCGGCCCCGGCAGCTCGAGCAGGAACATGCCCTTGACGTTGAAGACGACGGGGCTGCCCATCGTGCCGAGCGTGATGCCGACGCCGAAGGCCCAGCTGCCGACGTTCGGCTTCCACGCCTGCAGGTTCGTCGGGTTGCCCTGCGCGCGATCCTTGAGCCACGCGAGCGCCGGCGTCAGCGACGTAATGCCCTCCTCGTCGCGCGCGTAGTGCATCGCGAACATGCCGAGGAAACCGTAGATGCCGAACCCCGACTGCGCGAGCGGGATCGCGACCGGCAGCTCGACCTCGAGCGCGACGGCGACCCCGGTCGCGGGCCCGCCCGCGCTTTCCGGAATCTGCGCGACGGCGATCTGCGCGGCGATGCGCAGCTTGATCGGGACCAGCGACACGTCGATGCCGCCCTTGATCTCCATCGCGCCGCCGGAGTTGTTCATCTCCATGTAGCCCTTGCCCTCGAGCACGCCGGGGACCTTGAGCCCCGCGCCGAAGGCGGTCAGCTCCGGCGGGCCGACGGGGTCGAGCGGCAGGCGCACGCGCGCGCGGTCGACGGATACGACGCCGAGGTCGATCGCGAAGCCGAGATCGATCTCGAATGTCAGCGGATTGGTTCTCGCGATGCGCGCGCCGAGCACCTGCAGCAGCTGCCCGAGCGGATCCGGGATCCGCACGGCGCCCGGGCCGGAGACGTCGATCGTGTAGCCCTTCGACTGATCGAACACGGGGCGCAGCTCGAACGCGCCGCCCGAGCCCGGCGGGTAGCCGAACTTGAGCCCGATCGCCTTGTAGCGGACCGCGAGCGGCGTATCGCGCGGGATCTCGAGCAGCGTGAAACCGCCGAGCGAGACATCGGCCGACACGGCCGTCTCGACGTCGAACAGGAAGCTCGTCTCCCAGCGTTCGCCCTGCCGGCGGAACACGGCCTCGCCGCCGTACAGCACCACGCGTTCGACGTTCAGGATGCCGACCTCGGCGAGCACGGTCGGCAGCGCTACGACGGCGCCGCTCAGCACGATCGGCGCGATGCCCCCGTCGGCCGGGTTCGCCGGCGCGATCTCGGCCAGCAGCGGCGTGAAGATCGTCGTCATGCCGAGGATGTTGCGCCCGGTGTTCGGCGCCTCGAGCGCCTGCCCCGGGAGCTGGCCCGTCATGACGAGCCCGTCGCGGTCGTTCGGATCGGCGCCGACGTAAAGCTTGACCTCGTCCGTCTGGCTCGCCGGGTCCGTCTGGTACAGGAACAGGTAGTCGACGATGCCGTCCGCCGGGTTGTTGCCGATGCCGCGGATCGACGGGAACTCGGTGCCGCCCTGGTTGCGCAGCGAGCCCTCGACCGCCGTCTCGAAATCGATCGAGCCGCTCAATTGCAGCGCGACGAACTGATCGCGGACGATCCGGACTTTGAGCCGCGCCGAGCGGAACCAGTCGGGCGGCGGCGGCGTGTCGGGCGGGTCGTCGCGCGTCGGCGGCGTCGACGGCGTTTCGGGCGCGGCCGGCCGCCGGACCTCGCCCTCGATGACGGGACCGGGCAGGTTCACCGAAAAGCCGCTGATCGTCGCCTTCCACCAGCGCTCGCGCGGCGCGCCCTGCGCCATCCACGTCGTCGTCCAGCCGCCCGGCGGCGCGCTGCCGGCCGCGATCGGCGGCGGCTCGGCCGTGACGGTGAAGCCCGCGAGCGCAGTATCGTTGTTGATCAGCGCGCCCAGCCCCTCCGCGCGCCGCCGGCTCAGCAGATAGTTGTAGCCGGCCTTCTCGGGATCGCCGTCGAAGCTGGCCGTGCCCTCGATCGTGATCGTCTTCGGCGCAATGCGCGACAGGATAGGCCGGTAGGCGTTGAGGAAGGGCCGCGCCGGCGGCTTCCACGGCGCGCCGGTGCTCGGGTCCGTCGCCTGCTCGGCGCTCGTGTTGCCGGGGTCCAGCGAGTAGACGATAGGGTCGTTCTTCGGCGGCTGATCGAAGCGGAAATAGCCGACCAGCTCCGTGAACGACTCGCCCGGCAGCACGGCCTGCACGGTCTTCGTCTCGCCGCCCGCGAGCGGCACCGTGACGGTCGCGGAGGTCCCGGCCGCGCCGCCCTCCACTTCCCAGTCCGTGTTCGGCTCGGGCGCGGGGCGCTCCACGCCTACCACGACGCTTGCGCGATCGTCGCTGACGAGCCGCAGCCGCGGCGCCGTCTGCGGCACGCCGTCGATCGTGATCGACGTCGTCTCGATCGTCGCGCCTTCAGGCGACGCCCCGGCGCCCGGCGGCGGCTGAACCGCCTGCTGCTCGCGCCGACTCGCCGTGATCGTCAGTGAGCGCGACTTCTGCGGCGCGCTCGCGTCGGTCGCCGTGATCGTGATGGTCTTCTGGGTCGAGCTTGCGAGGCCGATGTCGTGCACGAGGCCGGCGTGATCGCTGCCGTCGAAATTGGCCGACGTCGCGTACGGCGCCCGTCCGCCGACGACGTCGATGACCATGCGCGTCGTCGCGGGCAGCCGCACCTCGGCCGTCGAATCCGTCAGACGCGTGATGCCGATCGCGCGGCCGTCCCGATCGAAGAAGCGCGCGCCGAGGGTCAGATCGCCGCTGCCCTGGTTGATGACGGCGACGTCGAAGTCGCCCGTGATGCCGCTGCTGTCGCCGAGGCCGATCAGGAAATTCTCGACGCCGGCGTTGACGGCGAAGTCCTCGGCGCCGTTCGGCGCGAAGAACACGCGGATCTCGGGCAGATAGAGCCCGGTCCAGCTGTCGTCGAAGCCGAACTGGTCCAGGATCTCGGGCGGCGTGTAGCCGTCGGCGAGATCGAGATACGCCGAGCGGAACGCGAAGCCGACCACGCGGCCCGTGCCGATGAAGGCATACGCCGGCTCCATCGTGATCAGCTCGGCCGCCGACATGTCGCCCGGGTCGTCGAGTCCGCTGACACCGAGCGACACGAGCGAGACGTCGACGCTCGCGGCCGCGTCCGAGCCCTGGCTGACGCGCAGCTTGATCTTCGGCAGGTGGAACACGACGTCCGGCCGCGACGTGTCCGGCACCAGCAGCCCGTCCGGCTCCATCCTGGCCGGCTTCAGGAACGGCGGGCGAAGCTCGATGCCGGCGAGCACGAGGTCCAGCACGAAGCCCGTGCCCGGGTAGTCGGACGGCGGCGCGTCGGCGGGCACGGCGTCCCAGGCGTCCAGCACGTCGCGGACCGGCTGGAAAGCGGCGTCGCCGCCCGGTATGCCGGCCACGCCCGTCGCGATGATCGCGCCGGCCGCGCGCGGCACCGTCATCGCGAATTCGACGCGCGTGTCCGTGATGTCGAGCCACGGCTCGCGCCTGTCCGGCTGGTTGCGCGGATGCCCTTCCGTGTTGCCCGCACCGGCCCGAAGCGTTCCGGTAGTCGGGTCGAAGCTCGGCGGATCGACGTTGCCGGAGAAGCGCGCGATGCCGCGGATGACGACCCCGCTCGGGCCGACGGCGGTCTCGTACGACTCGACGTAGATGACGGACAGCGCCGCGTGCCAGACCGTGGCCTCGCCTCGCAGCAGATAGGGACGGAAAAGATCCGCCAGGGCGAGGTCGAACGGCACGTTCGAGATTCCTTTCTTCTTCTGCGCCCCCGCCTTTCCCGGCGGGTTTGCCTGGATCAGTGTGGGCGGTGTACCACGCGATCCGGAACCGTTCCAAACTGTCTCTGTTCGGATACAGCGGCAAATTTCGCAGCGGCGATTACTTCGGTCAGACAACAAACGGGAGCCGTGAGACTTCTGACGGTGCATCGGAATTTGCGCTTCGACCGAGGCCGATCCATGGTCCGTGACAGAAGTGTTCCGATCAGGAAGCGTATACTTCCGAGCAAGGACGGGACGAAAGAAACTCGATGAACGAGGCAGCGCCGTTGACCGACCTGATCGGTCGCGCCCGGCAGGGCGACGAAACCGCATTGCGGCAGCTGTTCGATGCCGCCTACG
>JAFGNC010000590.1 GCA_016927175.1 Gammaproteobacteria bacterium
CGACGCCGACCATGATCGACATCGGCGTCGCGAGGCCGAGCGCGCACGGGCAGGCGATGATCAGCACCGAGACGGCCACGAGCAGCGCGAACGTCATCTGCGGCGCAGGCCCGACCAGCGCCCAGATCACCGCGGCGACGACCGCGACGCCGACGACGGCCGGCACGAACCACGCCGCCACCTTGTCGACCAGACGCTGCACCGGAGCCCGCGAGCGCTGCGCCTGCGCGACCATGTGCACGATCTGAGACAGCAGCGTGTCGCCGCCGACCTTTTCGGCGCGCATGACGAGGCTGCCGCTGCCGTTGGTCGTGCCGGCCGACAGCGCCGCGCCGCTCTCCTTGCGAACCGGCACGGGCTCGCCCGTCAGCATCGACTCGTCCACGTGGCTCGAGCCTTCCTCGACGACGCCGTCGACGGGTATCTTCTCGCCGGGCCGCACGCGCAGCCGGTCCCCGACGTGAACGTCCTCGAGCGGCACGTCGCTTTCGGCGCCGCGCTCGTCGATGCGGTGCGCGATCTTCGGCGCCAGCCTCAACAGCGCCCGGATCGCGCCGGAAGTCTGCGCCCGCGCGCGGAGCTCGAGGACCTGCCCGAGCAGCACCAGCGTGACGATCACGGCGGCGGCCTCGAAGTACAGCGGCGCCTCGCCCGACTCGCCGCGGAAGGACTCCGGCAGCACGCCGGGCGCCACGGTCGCAACGACCGAGAACAGCCACGCGGCACCGGTGCCGAGCGCGATCAGCGTGAACATGTTAAGGCTGCGGTTCACGATCGACTGCCAGCCGCGCACGAAGAACGGCCAGCCGCCCCACAGCACGACGGGTGTCGCGAGCGCGAGCTGTGCCCATGCGACCCGGCCGTGCCCGAACAGGGCCATCGGGTCGACCGCCGGAACCAGCTCGCCGAGCATCGCCCACAGCAGCGGCACGGTCAGCGCGGCGCTGATCCAGAACCGCCGGGTCATGTCCTTCAGCTCCGCGTTGTCGCCTTCCTCCGCCGTCGGCGACATCGGCTCGAGCGCCATGCCGCACTTCGGGCAGGCGCCGGGCTCGGTGCGCTGGATCTCGGGATGCATCGGGCAGGTCCAGATCGTGCCTGCCGCAACGGGCGCCGGCGCCGATGCCGGCGCCGGGTTCAGGTACTTGTCCGGATCCGCGTCGAACTTGCTGCGGCAGCCGGGGCTGCAGAAGTAGTAGGTCTCCCCGTCGTAGGTGGCCGCGAGGGCAGTCGCGGGATCGACCGTCATGCCGCAGACGATGTCCTTCGCCTCGCCCGCCGCCCTCGGATCCGCGTGCGCGTGCGCGGCGGCGGACTCGTGCGTGTGCGCGTGCGCTGCCGATCGTTCGCCGTGGACGTCCGGTCGTCCGTCGTGCGCGCGCGCATCTGCAGGCCCGGGGGCGTGCCGCGTGCCGGATCCGCCGTTCGCCATCGCCGTCGGATGCGCCCATTCGCCGCGATCGGTCATCGCCGTTCTCCTTCCTTATTTTCGTCCATCCCGTCGCTCGTCGTCATCGTGCAGGACGCGTCACTCGTGGCTCAACGCCGCGACGATGGGGCAGCTCTTCAGCTCGCCCTGCCCCGGGCACGCCGCGATCAGCTTCCCGAGTCCTCGCCGCACCCGCTGCAGCTCAGAGATCCTGCGCTCGACCTGCGCGAGACGCTCCTCGGCCTTGCGTTTGACGCTTCGCATGTCGCCGTGGCGGTTCGCGGACAGCGACAGCAGCTCCGCGATCTCCGCGAGCGTGAAGCCGAGGTCCTTCGCGCGGCGAATGAAGCGCAGCCGCTCGACGTCATCCTCGCGGTACTCCCGATAGCCCGAAGGCCGCCGTACGGCCGGCGGCAGCAACCCGTTGCGCTCGTAGTAGCGAATCGTGTCGATGTTGACGCCGGCTCTGTCCGCGAGACGGCCTATGGTCATGGTCTGCATCGTCGTCCTCGTGTCTCGAACTGAAGCCTACACCCTGAACCATGGTCCAGAGTCAAGCTCCGACCCCGCAGCGCTGCTGCGCTCGCGCCCGCACCGCCGCAAGGCCGCCGGTCAGAACCACGCGCGGACTCCGAGCACCAGCTGCCATTCGCGCGTGTCCTCGCCCGCCGTCCGGGCCAAATCCGCCGTAGCGCCGAGCTTGCGCCGCCACGCGATCCCGACGTACGGGGCGAGCTCGCGTCTCAACTCGTAGCGCAGGCGGATCCCGCTCTCGACCGAACCCAGCCCCGAGCCCGTCCCGAGCTCGGGAATGGCCTGCGCGGCGAAGTCGAGCTCGACTCGGGGCTGCAGCACGAGCCGCTGCCTGATGCGCAGGTCGTATTCGGCTTCGACCCGGCCGGTCCAGTCGCCGTCTTCCGACAGGAACGCGGACGCGTCGATCTCGAACACGTACGGCAGCAGGCCCTGTATGCCGACGACTGCGTGCGAGCGCTGCGGCGATGGCTCGAGGTCATGCCGGACGCCGGCCTGGACGTCGAAGTAAGGCGTGATGGCGCGGCTGTAGAGCGCCTGCACCTCGGCATCGTCGGCGCCCTCGCCGAGCTCGCCGTGTCCCTCCGTCTTCCACCAGAGCTTGTGCAGGTCGCCGCCCCACCAGCCCTGCAGATCCCACAGGTAGCCGTCGTCGTCGCCGTCGCCGGCACCGATCTCGAAGCGATCCGCGAGCGCCGTGCCGGTCCTGAACCCGCCCTCCTCCGCGCGCAACTGCTCGCGCGCCGCCGCCATCGCGTCGGCGCCGAACAGCGCATCGGCGGCGTGCTCCGGACCGGAAAAGGCAGCGGGCGGCGGCGCCGAATTTCGCGGCCCCACCCCGTTTGCGACGGCGTGATCGCCGTGCGCCTCCTGGTGCTCGGCGCCCGCGGCGGGGACCGGCTCGCCGGCTTCAGGCATTTCGGCGGTTGCATGCACCCCGCCGGCTTCATGCGTCTCGCCGGCATCGTACGTCTCGCCGGCGTCATGCGTCTCGCCGGCGTCGTGCGTCTCGCCGGCGTCATGCGTCTCGCCGGCATCGTGCGTCTCGCCGGCGTCATGCGTCTCGCCGGCATCGTGCGTCTCGCCGGCGTCATGCGTCTCGATGTGTTCGCGGGCTTGCGCAGGCGCTGCACCGCCCGCCTGCTCCCCCGAATGCGCGTCGTGGCCGTCGTGCTGTGCGACAGCGGTCACCGCGGTCATCGCAAGCGACAGCACCGCCGCCCGCCCGAGCGGGGCGATCATGTCGCGCTCCCGTCGAGCGGCCGCACCTTGACCACGCGGAACATGCCGGCGTGCATGTGGTACAGCAGGTGGCAGTGGAACGCCCAGTCGCCGGGCGCGTCCGCCGTCAGGTCGAACGTGATCGTGCTCCCGGGCGGCACGTTGACCGTATGCTTGCGCGGGTGCCGGCCCGCATGCCCGTTCACGATCTCGAAGAAGTGCCCGTGCAGGTGAATCGGGTGCTGCATCATCGTGTCGTTGACGAGCGTCACGCGTACGCGCTCGTCCCGCGCGAAGCGTATGGGCTCGACGACCTCGCTGAACCTGCGCCCGTCGAAGGACCACATGAAGCGCTCCATGTTGCCCGTCAGGTGGATCTCGAGCGCGCGTGTCGGCGGGCGCTCGTCCGGGTTCGGGTCGAGCGCGACGAGGTCGCTGTAGACGAGGACACGGTGCTCGGCGTGCTCGAGTCCGAGACCGCGCTTGCCGGCGCCGTCCTGCGGATGCATCGCGATCATGTCGACGCCGACGCCGACGTCGACCTCCGGCGGCACGCGCGACTCGTCGCGCATCTTCATATCGCCCATGCTCATCGGTTCCGCGGCGTGATCCATGCCGGACGTGTCCCTGTCGTCCGCGGCGGCGTCGCCCATGTTCATATCGGCCATGCCCATGTCGTCCATGCCGAGCGTCGGCCGCGGCCGCAACGGTGGCACGGCCGCCGTCATGCCCGGTCGCGGCGCGAGCGTGCCGCGCGCCATGCCCGAGCGATCGACCGACTCCGCGACCAGCGTGAATGCCCGGTCCTCCGTCGGCTGCACGATCACGTCGTAAGTCTCGGCGACCGATATCTGAAACTCGTCCACCTCCACCGGCCGGACGTCGTTGCCGTCGGCATTGACGACCGTCATCGGCAGACCCGGAATCCGCACGTTGAACACCGTCATCGCCGACGCGTTGACGAAGCGCAGCCTGACTCTTTCCGTCGGCCGAAACAGGCCGGTCCAGTTCTCGCCCGGGCCGTGACCATTGATCAGGTAGGTGTAGGCGGCGCCGGTCACGTCGGCAATGTCGGTCGGATCCATCCGCATGCGCTGCCACATCCAGCGCTCCTTCAGCGGCATCTGCTCTTCCGGCCCGCGCGCGCCGATCAGTCCGCCGAGCGTCTGGCGCTGATAATTGAAGTAGCCTTCCTCCTTCTTCAGCTTCGCCATGATCGTGTGCGGATGCGTGAAGCTCCAGTCCGACAGCACGACGACGTGCTCGCGGTCGTACTCGACGCGATCGGTTCCCGCCGGATCGAGGATCAGCGGCCCGTAGTGGCCGAGCTGCTCCTGCAGATTCGAGTGACTGTGGTACCAGAACGTACCGGCATGGCGGATCGGGAACTCGTAGACGAAGGTTTCTCCCGGCCGAATTCCGGGAAAGCTGACGCCGGGCACACCGTCCATCTGAAAGGGCACCAGGAGCCCGTGCCAGTGGATCGAGGTGTCCTCGTCGAGCGTGTTCGTGACCGCGATCCGGACGTTCTGCCCCTGCCTGAGCCGGATCAGCGGCGCCGGCAGTGTTCCGTTGACCACGACGGCGTGGCCGGTGCGGCCGCCGACCGTGAACGGGCTGCGGCCGATGGTCAGTGCGATGTCCTCGCCAGTCAGCGTCGTCATGTCCGGCAGGGTGACGCCCTGCGTGCCGGAGCGTGCCCAGGCGGGCAACAGCCCGGGCAGCGACCAGCCGGCGCCGGTCAGCATCGCCGTGCGAAGAAGGGCTCTGCGATCGATATTCATCGGGTCTTCCTCGAGCTCGTCCCGGTTGCGCAGCGCGCTTCGGCTGCACGGCGCAAGGACGACTGAAATCTGCTTCGATTGCTCCCGCGGGAGCGAGGCGGACGGTCCCCGACGCAGCGGTTGCGTCAGGCGCGCGCGCTCAGAGCAGGAAGACGCAGTGCTGGACGTTCAGGCGGGGGCCGCCGATGACCGGCGGCGGATGCGCACAAATGCGCAGATCGGCGCCGGGCGGCGCAGCGGCTGGCGCGAATCGCGCGAGCGGAGGCGGCGCAAGCGTCGTCTCCCAGCTCTTGTACGGCTTCGAGCGGGCGTCGGCGGTGGCCGCTTCGGCCGTGTCGCAGGCGACGTGCGGCGGTGCGCCGTCGTCGTCCTTCGTGAGCGCGCGGTCGGGACAGTGGGGGCACTCGCCGTGCTCGTGCACGGGCTGCGAGTCGGCCTGCACCACCGCAGCATGTGCATCGGCCGGATCCGCGCCGCCTCGTGCCGCATCACCGCGCGCGGACGGTGCCTCTCCGGCATTCGTCGCGGCCGGAGGCTCACCACCGCCGCCATGCGGCGCGGCGTCGTGCGCGTGGCCGACGTGGAGCGCGTGCTCGTGCGCCGGCACAGACCGGCTCTCGACCGCGCCCGGCGCCGCCGCCATGCCGACACAGCCGGCGGCCGAGTCGATCCAGACGACGGCGAGCAGCGGCAGCAGGGCACGGGCCACGCTCCCGCTGCGTCGTCGAATCCGCTCCAGCACGTTGCAACCCATCACTCTATCGTAGCACCGCTCGTATCATGTCTCGCAGGCGCGGCCGCGCTCACTAAGGCTTCGCCCGGCTCGACGTCCCCGCGTCCGGATACGGCCGGCCGTCCCGATGCGCATAGCCGGAGCGCCCCTTCAACGCACGCAGGTCGATGTCGGGATAGAACACCTCGTCGTCCTGCGGACGGCGGGTGCCGACTTCCAAAACGACGGCGTCGGCGCCCGTCCGGTTCTGAATGTGGTGCCCGTCCGGCTCACCGGCCCTGAACCCGGCGCAATCGCCGGCGCGCAGCGTCTCTTCGCCCGCCTCGGTTACGAGCACGACTTCACCTTCGACGACGAACACGAACTCGTCCTCGTCCGTGTGCCAGTGCCGCTGGCTCGACCAGCAGCCGGGCGGCAGCCGCGTCAGGTTGACGCCGAACTGCGTGAGTCCGGCAACGTCGCCGAGCCGGCGGCGAAAGCGCTGCCGACACGGCTCGTCGTACGGCGCAGGGTAAGTCGAGCCTTCGACAGTCGGCGCTGCGTCCGGCGCAATCTTCATGATGTGACTCCTCCGGGAACTGGCAGTTCAGAAAGCTTTCCGGCGGTGCGGCCGCGGGAATTCTACCGTCGCCGCAGGCCCCGCGCCGACCGCCGGCATCCCCGCGCCGACCGCCGGCATCCCCGCGCCGACCGCCGCCGTGCCGCCGGGCCGCCTGTGCCGCCGGGCCGCCTGTGCCGCCGTGCCGCCGTGCCGCCGTGTCGCCGTGTCGCCGGCAGGGTACACTGCCGGCCGGCCGCAGCAGGGGCGCAATTCGCGCATGTCACAGCTCGATCCGGCATTGTTCGCGCTGCTCGGCGTCGGCGCCGGCGTGCTGATCGGCTGCGTCGGTGTCGGCGGCGTCATTGTCGTGCCGGCCCTGGTTTACCTGTTCGGCTTTCCGGTCGACGTGGCCGTCGCGGCGGCGATGTTCGCTTTCCTGCTTTCGGGGGTCGTCGGAACAGCCGTGTTCGCGCGCGAAGGGTCGATACGCTGGGATATGACCGGCTGGATGTGGGCCGGCGCGATGCCGGCGGCCTTCGCCGGCGCCCTCGCCGCGAATCTGTGGCCGTCCCGATGGGTCGAGGGGATGGTTGCCCTGCTCGCCGCCGCCTCGGGAATTCACGCGCTGCTCGGCAGCCGCGGGCCGGGCCCGGAGCGCACGGCGCCGCTTCCGCGGCCGGTGCTCGCCGCGGTCGGCGCCGTGACGGGCTTCGTGTCGGCGCTGACCGGCACGGGCGGCCCGCTCGTGCTGATCCCGATGCTGGTCTGGATGAACCTGTCGGCGTTGACCGCGATCGGCCTCGCCCAGGCCATCCAGCTGCCGATCGCCGTGCTCGCGAGCGGCGGCAACGCGCTGGCCGGCTCGCTCGACATCCGGCTGGGGGCCCTGATCGGGCTCGGCATCGTCGCGGGGACCTGGGCCGGTGCGAGGCTCGCGCACAGCCTGCCCCGCGAGACGCTTCGGACGGCGGTCGCGGCACTGCTCGTCGCCGTCGGCGCGTCGATGATCGGCGGACTGCTGGTAGGCCGATAGCACGCTCCTCGCGACGTCCGCCCGGCCCGGGCACGTGACTTGCAACGGTCCCCGGTTCCACGGACAGGAGGAGCCGACCATGCACGCTCAGGAAATCATCAGTACCCATCCGCACGTCAAGGGCAGCACCAATCAGGCGCTGATTCGCTGCATCGAGGAATGCTACGACTGCGCACAGGCCTGCACGGCCTGCGCCGACGCATGTCTCGGCGAGGACATGGCCAAGGAGCTGGCGCAGTGCATTCGGCTGAACCTCGACTGCGCCGATGTCTGTCACGCGACCGGCACGATCGCGACGCGCCGGACCGGCTCGAATCAGGACCTGATCCGCAGCATGCTGGAAACGCTCGCACTGGCCTGCCGGCTGTGCGGCGAGGAATGCGAACGCCATGCAAGCAAGCACGAGCACTGCAGGATCTGCGCAGAAGCGTGCCGCAGCTGCGAGCAGGCGTGTGTGGAGGCGCGCAGGAGCATGATGGCGTAGGACGGTCGATCCGTCCCGGTGCATTCGGTTGGGCCTGCCCGGGGAGCCGAGCCCCCTCGGCTCCCCGGGGCAAGCGCTATTTTGATTGGCCCAACCGGCTTTTTATTAGATCGAGATGGACGCTACGTCGCCGCCCCTCTCATAGCGTTAACACGCGCGGGTGGACGGGGGGTTCCAATTTTTTTCGGCGGAGATGTCCCGGAC